>JAKOTC010000058.1 GCA_029776465.1 Bacillota bacterium | reverse complement strand
GATAATATTTGCTTTCCGGAACAAAGTAGAGGGTGATGGCATTGCTGACAGCGCCGCCCGAGCCATAGGGAACAATGCCCCATTCGTGGTTGATATAGCCGCCCTGACGCCAATCGTTTGCCCGGGTATACTGATTGCGAATGAGATTTGTCAGCCCGACATCGGCTTTCTGAACGGCTTCCTTGTACAAATCGATGGTATATTTCATATCTGCCTCCCGTGATTTCCGGCATAGCCGGAGGAGTAAAGGAAAGGTAAGTGTGAAATGAAGCACGGTTTCCTTTCCTTACCCCTCTATTATAACAGGGAAATTGGCTTTGACAACCACTTCTGATTCACTATTGCACAATTAATTTAAAACCGACGGTTGCTTTCGGGGGATGCCGCCGTATTTAACCCTTGATTTTTGATGCCATCTGGGATATAATTCTATCAACTGAATTGGTTGAATTTTACGACCTTTTCCCAATGGCTTAAAAACATAGGAACGTTATTATTTGGAAAAATATTGTTGGTCCTTGTGCGGCATAGAATGGACGGCACTCATAGTAAAATAATGCGGAACCTGGGTTCGAATCATTGTGACAAGGAAATTTTGAGAGGAATGTGTTATGGGTAGAGCAGGAGGCGGCGGAGGCGGAGGCGGCAGAAGCTTCGGCGGAGGCGGAGGCAGCCGTGGCTTTGGCGGCGGAGGCGGAGGTTTTTCCGGAGGCCGCGGAGGTTTCTCCGGTGGCGGACGCAGTTCAGGCGGAGGATTTGGCGGAGGAGGGCCCCGCCCGGGCGGTGGGGGATTCAGACCTCCTGTGGGTCCCGCTCCCAGACCGCCGGTGCCACCTAGACTGCTCTTTATTCCCAGGCCGCCGGTTGTTCCACCGCCGCCACCACCGCCGATCGGTTTTGCACCCAGACCGCCCAGAAGGTCAGGGAGCGGTTGCGGCAGCGGCTGTGGCACTGTTATGGTCATCGGTGTGATTGTGATTGTTCTGATTGCTTTGGCATCCATCTTCTCTCTTGACAGTGACGGCTACGAAGTGACCAAATCTACCATCACCCGGGAACCGCTGCCGGCCGGAAGTGTCCATGAAACGGCATATTATACCGATACGCTTGACTGGATCAGCAGGTCCAATACCCTCGAGGAGGGCATGAAGAACTTCTATAAAAAAACCGGCATACAGCCTTATCTCTATATCGCCGATTCGTTGAACGGAAATCCAACCCCAACGGATGCCGATGCGGAGGCCTTTGCCCATAAGTTATACGATGAACTTTTCACAGATGAGGCGCATCTGTTGGTGCTCTTTGTGGAAAACGATATGGGATATCGCATTTGGTATCTTACAGGTTCCCAGGCAAAAACAATTTTTGATGCCGAAGCGGGAGATATCCTGATTGATTATTTTGACCGGTACTATTCATCCGATTTGACGGATGAGGAATATTTCAGCACCGTTTTTGATAAGACCGCAGAGCGAATGATGACGGTTACCAAGTCTCCCTGGGTCAATGTTGCCTTTGTGGCGCTGGGCGTTCTGCTTGTGATTATACTCTTTATCTGGTGGAACAAGGCCAAAGAGAAAAAGCTGAAAGAGGCCGAGGAGACCCGCCGGATTCTTGAGACCCCGATTGACAACCTGGCTGAGGACGAAGCGGAAAAGCGGGCAAAAAAATACGAATAAATTTAAAAACGGATTTTAATGAAATCCTCAAAAAACTTATGTTATAATGGAAGCATAAGTTTGACAGGGAGGATCTATATGAGACAATCGGATGGGACAAAAAAACGCCGAG
>JAKOTC010000057.1 GCA_029776465.1 Bacillota bacterium | reverse complement strand
GGAATATACAGCCACGGGATCGGCCATATCATACCTCCTGTATTTCATACTCATTTGTATCTCGTACTGAGTACGATATTGTATTATCACATCTCTTTTAAAAATGCAATACCTTTTTTGAAAAATTTTTCTTTTTTCATTTTCCTATGAAGAATGTTTTTATTGACACACCGCTAAGGGGAGTGTATGATTTTGATATTGCATTAACGCATTAAAAACCCTGATTTATCGGGAAGAAAGGAGTTTCCATGGAAAACATTTTAGACTATATACTGGACCAGCTGAAGAATTTAACGGCCATTGACAGCCCCAGCGGCTTTACCCATGAGGTGACGGGATACACTGTTCGGCAGCTTACCGATTTGGGCTATTCCCCGCGGCTTACCAACAAAGGCTGTGTGATCTGCGACCTGGGCGGGGAGGGCGAACCCCTGATCCTGTCCGCCCACATCGACACCCTGGGGGGCATGGTGGCCGAAGTAAAGGGCAACGGCCGTCTCCGGATCACCGGCGTGGGAGGGTTAAATGCCAACAACTGCGAAACCGAAACCTGCCGGGTACACACCCGGGAAGGCAAAGTCTATGAGGGCACCCTCCAGATGAATAGCCCCTCTGTCCATGTCAACGGGGACTATTCCAAGCAAAGCCGCAATTTTAACGAGATGGAAATCGTGTTGGATGAAAACACAAAAACCAAGGATGAAACCCTGGCCCTGGGCATCTCGGTGGGCGACTTCGTCTGCTTTGATCCCCGCACCGTCATCACCAAAAGCGGTTATATCAAAAGCCGTTTTCTCGATGACAAGCTCTCGGTAGCCATCCTTCTGGGGCTTGCCAAGAACATCAAAGATATGAAACTGGCGTTAAAGCGCAAGGTCTATATCTTCATCACCGTTTATGAGGAGGTAGGCCATGGAGCCAGCGGCGCCCTTCCCCCGGATGCAGTGGAAATCATCAGCGTGGATATGGGCTGCGTGGGCGGAAGCCTTTCCTGCACCGAGCGGATGGTCAGCATCTGCGCGAAGGATTCCCGAGGCCCTTATGACTATACCGTCACCTCCAACCTGATCCGCTGCGCCAAAGAAGAGGGTCTGGATTACGCGGTGGACATCTATCCCTACTATGGCTCGGATGCCGATGCCGCTCTCTCAGCCGGCTATGACCTCAGGCACGGGCTGATCGGACCGGGAGTCTATGCCTCCCACGGGTATGAACGCTCCCATGTGGACGGAGTCAGCAACACATTAAAACTGCTGATGAAATATATCAAGCAAAATTAATCTCAAAATAAAATCCCTTCAGCCCTCAAAATAAAATCCCTTCAGCCCTTGTGAACCGAACCAGTAAAAACGGACAATAGACAAAGAGCCCCCTGATGTAGGAAAATAGAACTACATCAGGGGGTATTTGTATGAGCAAGAGGAAATGGACAAACATCCGAGCGCTCGAAGGACTAATTATTGAGATGCGAAAATCAGGAAAGACGAGGCAGGAGATAGCAGACGCTCTGGGATTGGAGAAGGAGCAGATT
>JAKOTC010000056.1 GCA_029776465.1 Bacillota bacterium | reverse complement strand
CTGGTGATAGAAATCTTTGAGCACGCGGTACAGCTCGGGCATGACATTTTTCATCCCGACAGGCTGGCAGAAAAAATGCTCTGTGGCCACGGCGAAAAATTCTGCTTCATCGGTGGCGCCATATGGATCAAGAAAGGTTTGTCTGCCTTTTTTTACGTCGGCCAGCAGCTTTAAATATTCGTCGGAGAAAGTTTTCACCCAGTCAAGGTATTTATTGCGTCCAGCCAGCGGCGGTGTGCCGTCGGCGATGCCATCTTGCATATCCAGTTTGTGCGCGAATTCATGATAGACCACATTGTAGCCGGAGTCGGGATAGTCAACAGCCTCGAGCACTGCGTCCCAGGCCAGGATCAGCGGTCCCTGATGAAAGGCCTCGCCGGAAAGTGGCTCCGGCACATCCAGAGGTTCCAGGGGCACCTCAAAAAAACCGGGTCGGCGCTGGGGCGGGATCACTTCTGTGGGATAGACAATCACGGTTTCAACATTTTTATAAAAATTGTGTTTGACATTCAAAATCAGTATACAGGCCATGGCGGATATCGTGACGCGTATTTCATCGGTCAATTCCAGACCTCCACAACCCTCCCAGTTTTTTTCCGAGATAAATATCCGCACCATATCCCGGAGTCTTCTGCGTTCATCGTCATCAAGCAGCGCATCATAGCTGACATTCGAGCGGATGATCTTGTCCCATTCCGGGGGGAAGGGGTTTTGCGTCAGTCTGAGCCTTCTTGCCTTTGTGAACCAGCCAAACATGATGGTCCTTTCAGACGGTAGTGACCCTATTTTGTAACATAAAAACAGCCGTATGTAAAAAAACGATTTTGGCGGGGCGGCTGTGCCCGGAGAACGTAAATAACGGATATTGCACCAAAGGACGCTTTTTTCGCCCGATCTCCAAAGGGGATTTATATATTGAAATCCCGGTCGGCAGACTATATAGATAGAAAAAAAGGAGGGCCAAAAATGAGGAAAATATTATTTGTTGTTGTTGTTGTGATGGCGTCGTTGCTGTTTTCAACCAATGCTATGGCCCAGGGTAAAGCCTATCGCTGGACCGGGTTTTATGCCGGAGGGCAGGGAATGTACCTCACCGGAAACAGCGACTGGGAGATGGGAGCCAGCTGGAACAGTATCGACCACAATGTGAACGGAGGCATGGGCGGATTCTTCCTGGGATACAACTACCAGTTGCCTATCAACCTGGTTCTTGGCGCGGAGACGGAACTGAATTTTGGACAGGCCGACGGTTCATCTTTCTGTCCCAATCCGGAATTTAATTGCGAATCCAGGTTGTATTGGCTGGGTTCGACAAAGTTCCGACTGGGCTACGCCATTGACCGCTTCATGCCGTTTGTCTCGGTAGGCTGGGCCTACGGTGGAGGAGAAAACAAGATAAAAGATTTAATATATGGCATCGATTACACGGACAGCAGCTTTTACTTCGGGGCGGTACCGGGTGTCGGCTTTGAGATTGCCATTACGAATAATCTTTTGCTGCGCGTCGAATACAACTACTATTATTTCTTCAGATCTGAACAAGAGATAGATAACGCCAAACCAGATATTCAGGTTGATATGTCCGCCTTTAAGCTGGGTCTGAGCTTCAAATTTTAGTAAAAAACTGCCATTGAGAGGGCCGGGAAATATCCTCCCGGCCTTTTTTATTGTGCGCCCGGCAGGGCGCACAGACTTGGTGGTGCAAGTCCACTACTCACCCGGCAAGGGGAAGAGTTAGCTAAACGGCAAGGGTGTCGCGGGTGACTGCGAATCTGGAGGAAGCCGAAGGCAAAGCGCTGGCCTGACGAACAGGAAGCGGATACGAGGCGTTACAGCTGGGTAAGGCGGCTATTAT
>JAKOTC010000055.1 GCA_029776465.1 Bacillota bacterium | reverse complement strand
CAATGGGCTGCTTGGCCTGATTCTGAAGGGCGATGATGGCGCTGGCCGCCATATTGGCGGTAAAGGCGTCCCCGCTGGTCACCTCGTTGACCCCGCTCAGCATCCGGGTATACTCGATGACCTTATCGGTCAGGTTCACCGCAATCCCGGGGAAGGCCGGGGGATGCATATATTTGATGCCGTCCCCGCCGGTGTAATAGTCGGTCACCAGCTCGCCGGGGGTATTGGTCAGGGTCTGCTGAATCGCCCCGCTCTTGGCCAGGATCTTGGGCCAGGCCGTCTGCTGAACCGAGAGCAGCATCATGCCGATATTAAAGTTCACCGCCGTCTGGTTGGGAATCAGGGCTTCCACCTCCCCGGTGCCGAAAAAGCTCTTTTTCCGCTTGTTCCAGCACATGACCACAATGGGATAGAGGGTCATCCGGTAAGGGATTTTTCCCTCCCCGGACAAGCCTTCGGACCCCGCGGAGCCCTCATCCTTCTTTTCTCCCGGTAAAACCGGCTTTCCCGGCTCCCCTTTGACCCTCTCCTTTTCCCGGGGCATATCCGGCTCGGGCGGCTCCGCCTCATCCCCCTCTTTTCTTTGGAGATCGGCAAAGCCGACCTTTCCCGGCCTGGGGGTCAGGGGAACCCCCTTCTGAATCATCACCGATTTGGTGGCCCGGTCAAACACCACTTCCCCGTTGATACGATAATACCGGGTCAAAACGGTGCATTTGCCCTCTCCGTCCATCTCGTGCCTGGCGGCGTCATATCCTTCCTCCCCGGTATCCCTGTCGGGTCGGATCAGGTCGATCTCGCCCCGTTTCAGCCCGCAGTTTTTGGCCAGCTTTCGAACGGCCTTCACATCCTCCCGGCTGGAGATCATCACCCATTCCTGCTTTTGGACCCGCCGCTCCTGGGGATTGGACACGAAGAAGTTGATGGGGTCAATCACCTCGCCCCTCAGTTCCCCCTCGAACCGTCCGGAGATTCCGCCGGTAACGTCCCCGTCCCAGTAATAGTGCAAAATCCCGGTACCCAAGGTGGCCGCGTCGTCGATAAAGTCATCGTTGAGCTCATCCTGGTCCAGGTCCGACCAGAGATAGGCGGCAAAATCCGAAAAATCCCGAGCCCCCTCCCGGGCATGGGCGGCCTTCTCCGGGTCGGTGCCGGGCATCAGAAGCTGAGAGGGAAGCCGCACCCCGTTCTCCTCGGTCATGGGCGGCTCCTGCTCCTGACTGATCTCCGCCGGCGTAAAGAGCAGTTTGATGTTCTGATTCAGCACATTCGCCCGCTTGATCCGCACCGTAAAATCGGTGATGTTAAAGACCGGCCGGGGCAGATTCCGGGTCGCCTCGGTCACCTCCGGCCACTGCTTGCCCGCCTTAAACCGCTCGAAGCGGGGCCAGTCGGTCGAATACCCCATCTGCCGCTGATAGGCCAGCCCGTCCTGATACATTTGCCAAAGCTTCGTACAATCCTTCATAACCAAATCCTTTCCGGCCTTCCTCCCCTCCCGGCTTGGAAAACCTCTATTCAATCATAAAATAACAAAAAACCGCCGGCACAGCCGACAGTTTATTTCACTGAACCATATTTAAAAATTCCCGGTCTGCCTCACACCCGGCTTCCCGGTATTCTTACGCCATAAGACCGCTATTCCCTCACGGCCCCGATTAAAACCGCCGGCGCGGCCGACGGCTTATGTACTATAAATCCGCAACGCGCTCCGCCATTCTCTTCACCATTCCCCGGATGACCCAGTTTCCTCTACCCCATTCAAAACGGTCATCGGATTCCGGTTTTGGCGGCTCGAGCAGCCGCAAGCCGGCCAAACCATTTTCCCAACATCAAAAAACCATCCCGCTCCCCTGTCCACCTGCCCCCAAATTTCCACATTATCATTCTATCACCCGTTTTTTCCCCTCCAACACCACATTTAAAAATTATAATGCCCCCACTTGTCAAGACAATTTTTTAGCTTTTCTAAGTTAGGTTCTCCTTTCT
>JAKOTC010000054.1 GCA_029776465.1 Bacillota bacterium | reverse complement strand
ATATTGACGATGCGGAGGCAAGACTGGTCCGTTTTGCCCCCCTGATTCAAAAATTGTTTCCCGAGACCGCCGGGAACGGAGGGCTGATTGAATCCCCTCTGAGAGAAATCCCACGCATGAGAGAGGCTTTGGAAAAACGGTATGGAGTGAAAATCCCGGGACGCCTCTTTTTAAAGTGCGACCACGCCCTGCCGGTTGCCGGATCGGTCAAGGCAAGAGGGGGCATTTACGAGGTACTGAAATTCACCGAAATCTTGGCCTTGAAAAACGGCTTCGACGGCCGGGATTACGCCCGGCTGGCAGATGAGAAATGGCGGAAGCTGTTTGGCCGTTACTCCATTTTAGTGGGCAGCACCGGGAATCTGGGCCTTTCCATCGGCACCATGTCGGCCGCGCTGGGTTATAAAGCCGTGGTGCATATGTCGGCCGATGCGAAAGAGTGGAAGAAAAATCTCCTTCGCAGCCGGGGCGTGACAGTGGTTGAGCATCCCGCGGCTTATTCGGTGGCGGTCTGCAACGCCCGGGAAGAGGCTGCAAAAGATGAATACAGCTATTTTGTGGACGATGAGCACTCGGTGGATTTATTTCTGGGCTATGCCGTGGCAGCCCGCCGATTAAAAAATCAGCTGGAGAGCTTGGGCATCACTCCGACAACCCAAGCGCCGCTGAACGCCCATCTGCCCTGCGGAGTGGGGGGCGCACCGGGCGGAATTACCTTTGGGCTGAAAACCGAATACGGAGACAGGGCGAGGGGATGGTTTGTCCAGTCGGCCCAGTCCCCCTGCATGCTGCTGGGGATGGCTTCAAAACTGGGGGATCGTATCCGGGTGGAGGACATCGGGCTGTCGGGCAAAACCGATGCAGACGGGCTGGCGGTTGGCCGTCCTTCCGCCCTGGTGAGCGGTATGATGGAGCATTTGGTCAGCGGAATTTATACCCTGGCGGATGAGGAGATGTATCCGCTGCTGGCTTTGTTAAAAGAGACGGAAGATATTTACATAGAACCCTCTGCGGCCACCTGTCTGCTGGGACCAGTGATTGCCGCCCGAAAGGGCGGGAGAGAGGGCCTTCAGATCTGCTGGGCTACCGGCGGTTCGATGGTTCCTCCTGAAACCGCGGCGGTCCATCTGGAGAAGGGGAGGGTGATGCTATGAGAGTTTTAAACCCCTCCATACAGCCCCATAACCAGTTGTGGAAGCTGACCGGATTGCTGGCCAGAGAGCAGCTGGAAGCCCATAATAATCGCCGGAACGGCCTTTCCACCCTTGAGGAATGGGAGGAAATGCGCAGCGGAATGTGGAAGGCGTTTATGACGGCCTTTCCGCCCCTTCTGCTGGAAAAATGCCAGCTGAATGCGCGGGTGGTCTCAAGTTATACCTTCGAGCATTATCGGATTGAAAACCTGTTGTTTGAATCCATCCCCGGCTGGGAGGTGAACGCCACCCTCTATCTGCCCAAAGAACCGGGAAGATATCCGGCGGTAATTTGCCCCACCGGCTCCAGCACCAAGACCAGAACGGGGTATCAGCGCCCCTGCCAGATTTTTGCCCGAAACGGTTATATTGCCCTTTCTCTTGATCCCATTGGCTTTGCGGGGGAGCGGAAGCGGATGAACGACTGCTTCGTTACCGGGCAGAACGGATTTTTAACGGGGATCTGGTGTCAGGCCAACTATATCGTGGACGTCCTCCGGTGCCTGGATTATCTGGATACCCGGCCGGATGTTCGGCGGGAGAAGGGGTATGCCCTGACCGGCCTTTCCCTGGGCGGGCATATCACCGGGCTTTGCGGCTGGATGGATGACCGAATTGCCGGGATTGCCCCGGTTTGCTCGGTCAAATCCCATTTGCAGAACGATATCATCGAGCGGTATCCTGCGCAGCCCTCTTCCTAGTACACCGGCTTTTTCAAAGCGGGCCTCGACACAACCGACCTTCTCTGTATGGCCGCGCCTAAGCCCTGTTTGATTCACGCCGGGAAAGAGGATGAGGTCTGCGACGCCGAATCGGCCCAACAGGTTTACCGGGAAGTGCGCCATATTTACGGGCTTTATGGCGCAGAGGAAAAGGCAGAGCTGTTCATCGACGACTGCCCTCATGAGTATTCGGCCCGAATGGCGAACCGAACGGTGGAATGGATGAACAAATGGATCGCTGCCGATCCCCAGCCATTACTCCCCCTGACGGATGCGGATCTTTTCTATGCGGATCCCGAACATTTGCTGTGCCACCCTTCCGCCCGGGTGAATTATTACACCCTGAATCAACAGGAAGCTGCCCGGCTGGAAAAGCAGCGGGAGGAAAATTCCCAAACGCCTGATGGGCTGAGGGAAGCAGTGAGGAAGACTCTTTCCCTGGAAGGGAATTATGATGCCGTGGGAGAATGGATTAGTTTAATTGACATCCCCGTCTGGAGCCATAGCCTGTATGGGGTGGATCTGGCCCTGCCGGGAGAAGTTCATCTGCCGGGGCTTCTGCTCAAGCGCACCCAAGCCAAGAAAATGCCCGCCCTGCTCT
>JAKOTC010000053.1 GCA_029776465.1 Bacillota bacterium | reverse complement strand
TCCTCCGTAAAAGAACGGTGGTGCCAGGTAGCTCCCGGAAAATGCCCCATAATGCTTTCAAACCAATAGGTGGTGTGACAGACCGACAGCGCCATCCGGCAGGCCATTCTCATATAAGCTTCATTTTGGTCCACCAGTCCCACAAACGCCATATTGGCCATTTTGTTCTTATAGACGATTTTGCCCATATCCCGGTCCCGCTCCCAGCGGCGGTCGTTTTTGGGGATAAAGGTTCCGATCTGGCTTTCAGGCTCCAAATGACTGTCCCGCTCCGCCTCATCACGCAGCCGGTTCATGATGGAGAGAAAGGGTTCGGATTGTATTTTTTTGCGGATGGCTTCCAGTCCGTCCATGTCAAAATAAATGCCCAGTTGGGGGGCAAATTGGGTGGTGGATTGAAAACAACCCGGCCACTCGGGAGTATAGGGAGATTTTTTGGCTTCCATCTCCGCCTGCTTTTTCGAGTTGGACATCCCCATCCATCCAAAGAGCGAACTGCTTCTCCCCTCCACCGGGGCAAAAATCTCTATTTGAATGCCCGTCATCATCCGGGCGTTCATATGGCCATCATACTCATGGGTGGAATCGTCCCCGAAACTGTAAATCAGGGTTCTCCACTCTCCGTCCAGCTCGCAGGAAACCCGAAGCCGCATGGTTTTTTGCAGGGAGAGAAAAAACCGCAGAATATCATATTCCTCCACCGACATCTCACAGCTTCTGGTCAGGGTGACGGCAGGCTCATCCCCGGCGCCCCGGTAGATCATCACCTGGGCACCGCACCAGGTTTGCTTGACTTCTGCCTTGGCCGCCGGATGAATGGCAATTTCATATTGATTGAGAACATTTTCATGATTCCAAAAGGGGTCAAAAATTGTTTCGGCTTCATTGATCGGGATGTTGTTCATGGAAATTGATCTCCTTCTTTTGGGATTGTCGGTTATAAACCTTTTCAAACCAAAGTTCTCTGTCGGGGATAGGAGAAACGGGAACAAAACTAAATTCCGCCTTCATCCGATCATAATCAACCGTGGTAACCCCCACATAAGCAGAAAAGGGATCCTCCTTGGTTTCAACGGGCTTAAACCAATCCGAGCAAAGAAAGGAACCACGGCTGACACCGCCGTTGCTCAGATAGCCCTCCATGGCAGACAGATAGGCAAACTGGGTCAGTAAAATATCCCGGTTAATCAGGGCGTCGCTAATGCGGTCCGGCGGGACAGAGGTGTCTGCCTCAAAACGAGCCAAATCCTCCTTCACCTCACTCAAGGCCTTGCTCAGCCCTTCACCATATCGCAGCACCGAGGCATAGCGGGTCATCCGTTCCTGATACCGCTTTCGCAGAGAGAACAGATTCTCCCCCTGCCCATCCAGCAGTTTTTGAATCATTTGATTCAGTTGCTCCAAACGGGGCTGCAAATGCTCCAGATATCCCTCTATATCAGGTTCTTCCCGGTAATGGCGGCTGATATATTCCGCCGCCCGCAGGGAGGTAACCTGCGTGGAATTCAGCGCTGAACCGCCGGGGCGATACACTCCGAACACGCCCGCCACTTCACCGGCGGCAAAGAAATGGGACAGGCTGGTTTCACTCCAGCTATTAATCCACAGACCCCCATTGTTATGCTGGGCGCAGAGGTTGATTTCCAGCGGTTCTTTTTCCAGGTCAATGCCGTTATTTTTGTAAAGCTCAATGGCTTTAGGATTCATCTGTTTCAACCGCTGAATAGGCGTTTCCCCCAGCGCCTCAGAGCGGGTCAGATATTCCAGTGCCTCCCCGGACAACAGTTCGATTTGAAGCCGGGGCGCATCGAAGGGATTGCGGGTGAAATCCAAAAACACCCGCCGGCCCTTTGCGCACTCGGCAAACACTGCCGCGTCGATATCCGAAGATCCGCCCCCCAGTTTTCTCACATCAAAGGGCCACTCGTATCCCTTTTTGAAAATGGCATTCAACTGGCCGGAAGGGTCTTTCAGACTTGGTAGTGACTCAGATAAAAATTCCCTCGGGTCGCTCCCGTCCGGAGCGGTGGAAATATACCGGGGAATCACCTGCTGGTAAGAGCCGGAAACATTCCAGCGGAATTTCGTGGAAGCTAATCCAAACTGCCACTCTGTAAGGTTTACCCCCTTTACACCTGCTTCAAAAGCCGCGCCATGGGCGCAGGTCTGGCTGTGAGGATAGACGCTGGCGGCATACAGCCCGGCAGGCCCGCCGGTGGCATAGATAATATTGGTGCAAGCAAAAAGGGTGATGCCATGAGTCGGCTGATCCTGGCTTGCCTTGTCAATCGCAATCAAGCCCAGCGCTTTTTCCTCATCCCGGATGATGGCCACCACCCGAAACCCGTCGAAGATAGGGATTTTCATCCCCCGAACTTCTGCCTCCAGCGCCTCGGTCATCAGCTTGGAGGT
>JAKOTC010000052.1 GCA_029776465.1 Bacillota bacterium | reverse complement strand
TTCCATACCCCCAACCACCGCTGGGTTGAATCCGCCGCCCTTTCCCTGGCCATGAACATCACCGGTAAAAAGGAATACCTGACCCGAATCAATCAATTCCTCAATGAAGGCATCGACTGCAACGAGGACGGTGAATATACCAAGCGTTCCACCGGCGGCTATAACTATATCAACAACATGGCCTTTTTGATTCTGGCCAAAGAGCTGAACAAGCCCGAACTGCTCGAACCGGTTCGCCGCAATCTGAAGATGATGTCCGCCTATTACCACACCAATATGGAGATCTTCACCCAGAACTCTACCCGTCAGGACCGGGGCACACAGGTATACGCCACAAAGTATATCTATCAATATCTGAAGGCCGGACACCTGTTGAAGGACAACGAACTGCTGGCCATCGGCAGAGCCATTATTGACGACTCTCTAAAACACGGCAGAGATTTCCCGGTAAGCGTCATCGATATGCTGACCGAGCCCGAACTGCTGGAAATCCCCGATATTCAGCCTCAAATGCCCAATGAGTATGACTATCACTTCAAGGATTCGGGTATTGTCCGGATGCTGCACAACGGATTCACCATCTCCATCATGGAAGAACAGCCCATCTTCTTCTATCTCCAGTACGGCGAGGTAGATATGTATATTAAGGGAGGCATTCACTTCTTTAACGAGCGGCATATCCATGTAAAAAACATCCGCAAAATCGAAAATGGCTATGCCATGGATTATCACGGTGAGGGAACTTATTATCTGCCCTTTGAGGAATATCAGGGCACCAGTGATTTTAATAAGATGGATAATTCCAAGCGGAAAACCACCGGCCCCATTACGGTGGATGCGACAATTGAAGTAAAGAAAACTCAAAAAGGCTTTTCCATTCGGATGAAGATGGACGGCTGCACCAAGGTGCCGGTTCGGTTTGAGATGGCGGTTAACAACAATGCCACCATTTTGGGAGACGGCTACACCATCCGGGCCAATGCCGGCGGAAAGCTGGTGGCCTCTAAGGGAATGGTCAAGGTGGACATGGGCAGCAGCGGTATAAAAATCGGTCCCGCCTTCGCCGAGACCTTTATCACTGAAGGCCTCTTCGGCTCCGTACCGGTATCCAATTCGAAATATAATATCTTCTTTAATGCCCTCACCCCCTTTGACAAAGAGTTTTTCATCGAGCCCATCGAGCGTTTTGAGGATTAATATATTTTACATCTGCTTTATTCGCCGGGAATGCCATATGGCATTCCCGGTTTTATATTTTTGACATTTTTCGTGTTTTTGTTATAAACATCGTATAAAATGATGTTTCCACTTGAAGAAAAGAGGGGGATTTGATATAATAAATAAAATAGAGATAATGTAACCTTTGTGAAAGTGGTGGTAGGAGCTTGTCTGTTAAAAAATGGGCCTACTGTCAGGTATCGTCCGATGAAATCAGTGAATTGGCCGTTGCATCCGGTATCTCCAAGCTTCAGGCAGCTCTTTTAATCAATCGGGGAATTGACACCCCCGAGGATGTTGCTGATTTCTTTTGTATGAACGATGACTATAACGACGGTTTTGAAGAACCCTATACAATTGCAGATATGGATATCGGCGTTGAGCTGATTCGCAGCGCCATCGAAAACCGCGAAAAAATTGTCATATTCGGAGATTATGACGCAGACGGCGTCACTTCTACGGTAATATTATATCGCTATCTCACCCGGCACGGGGCCGATGTGGAATGGGTTTTACCCCGCCGTGACGAGGGCGGTTATGGTTTAAATATCAATGAAATCGATTCTCTCAAAGAGCGGGGATGCCAACTGCTGGTCACCGTAGACAACGGTATTTCCGCCAATGAGGAAATTGCTTATGCAAACAGCCTGGGCATTCGGGTTATTGTCACCGACCACCACACCCCGCCGGCCCATCTGCCGCCTGCCGCAGCTGTCATCAATCCCCATCGGGCCGATTGTCCCAGCACCTTTAAAGAACTTTGCGGGGTCGGCGTTGTATTTAAACTCCTTTGCGCTCTCGAAGAGGATACCGATTCGATTTTAGAGGAATATGGAGATATTATAGCACTGGGAACCGTCGCCGATATCGTTCCTCTGGTGGGGGAAAACCGGAAACTGGTACTTTACGGGCTGCCGCTGCTGGAAAAAACCCGCTGCAGAGGCTTAAAGGCCCTTTTAGAGCTGATGAATCCCGGCGGCAAGGTGACCGCTCAGACCATTTCCTACGGCTTGGCTCCCCGCATCAACGCTGCGGGCAGGGTGGGAGACATCAGCGAAGTGGTTCGACTGTTGCTGACCGAGGATGAGGAAGAGGCCAAATGTCTGACCGAGAAAATTAACGCCAATAATATAATTCGGCAGCAGATTGAGGGTCAAATATATGCAGAAGCAGTGGACATGATGGAGCAAAATCCCTCCAAGCGCCACGCCTGCATTCCGGTGCTCTGGTCCGAAGGATGGCACTCGGGCGTGATTGGTATTGTGGCAGCTAAAATCACAGAGCGATACGGAAAACCCTGTGTGATTTTCGCCTGCCAGGGAGATAAAGCGGTGGGCTCTTCCCGCAGCATTGAAGGTTTTTCCATTTATGATGCGGTGTACGCCTGCCGGGCGCTGCTGGATAAATTCGGGGGTCACACTCAGGCGGCAGGCATGACCATTTCAACCGATTTGCTGCCCGAATTTGAACGCCAGATTAATGCCTATGCCGAAGGCTATGGCTCCATTCCCTTTCCCATCCTTCATGTGGAT
>JAKOTC010000051.1 GCA_029776465.1 Bacillota bacterium | reverse complement strand
CCACCCTCACGCTCTGTCCCGGCTTACATTCGATCATTCTTCTGCCGCTTGCCAGCAGCTGAGTTTGGATGTCTTCCGCCTTACGCACGCTCCAAACCAGGTCATATTTAGACAGGTCTGTAAACAGGAAATCATTTTGAATCTCATATACCCCATTTTGGAGATCAAGGGCTAAAAACTTTGCATTTTGATAACACTTTTTCACATGGAGCAGTTTAGGAGTAATCCTCCGGTCGGCGGTAATCAAGCCGTTTCCGCAGAACTGCGAATCATTGGGCTGTTCGCCGAAGTCACCGCCGAAGGCCAGATACTCTTCACCCTTTTCGTTCCGGGTTTTGATGGCCTGATCCACCCAGTCCCAAATAAATCCGCCCTGGAAATTGTCAATGGAATCAAAGAGACGGGTGTAGGCTTCAAAGTCTCCACAGGAGTTTCCCATGGCGTGCATAAATTCGCAGAGAATAAAGGGGCGGTCAAGGGACTTCGCAAACTTCTCGGCCTGATTGGGATGCATATACATCCGGCTGACAATATCGGTTGCCACATCTCCATCCTCATGCCAAGCTCCGCCTTCATAATGAACCAGCCGGGTAGAATCGTTTTCCTTAAGCCAGCGGTACATTTTTACGAAATTATCGCCGCCCCAGGATTCGTTGCCCAAAGACCAGATCAAAACAGAAGTGTGGTTTTTATCCCGCCCGAACATGGCCTGGATTCTGTCCATCACCGCCGATGTCCACTCGGGTTTATCCGAAGGCAGCGCCAGGGGATTATCGGCTCTCTTGGGGCTATAAATAAAGGTTCCGTGGGTCTCAAGATTGTTCTCATCAATCACATAGATGCCGTATTCATCGCAGAGATCATACCACAGGGGATGGTTGGGATAGTGGGAGGTGCGCACCGCGTTGATATTATGCTGCTTCATGGCAAGGATGTCGCTGCGCATAATCTCGGGAGAAATGGCTCGTCCGCAGGAAGCGTCAAACTCATGGCGGTCGGTGCCTTTAAAGAGGATCCTCTTCCCGTTCAAATACATTACTCCATCAATGACCTCAAACCGCTTGAACCCGATTTTACAGGAAACATACTCCCCGGGTCCCTCAATGACCAGCGTATAAAGATTGGGATTTTCCGCGCTCCAGGGGCTTACGGTTCCGGCTTCCAGGTCAACGGCAAAATCACCGCCCGCAAAGTCGGTCAGGTTCTGTCCTGCCACGGGAGTCCCGTCGGAGGTCAGCAAAAGGACTTTCAATGTGCCCGGTCCGCTTTTTCCGTTGATGAAAAGCCGACCGCTGCCGTCCCTTTCATAGACAGCCCGGGCAAAGAAATCAACAATATAGCTTTTGGGTGTGGAATACAGGAAAACATCCCGGAAGATTCCCGACAGCCGCCAGAAATCCTGATCTTCCAGCCAACTGGCATCGCTCCAGCGATACACCTCTACCGCAATCGTATTTTTTCCCGGATGCAGGGTATCGGTGATATCAAACTCCGCAGGACAGAAGGAGTTTTCGCTATACCCCACTTTTTCCCCATTGACATAGAGATAAAAGGCGGATTCGACTCCCTGAAAGCTGATGACAATGCGCTGACCCTCAAAAGACTTCGGCAAGTCAAAATCCTTTACATAACATCCCACCGGGTTGTATTGGGTGGGTGCAAAGGGCGGCATCACGTCCTCACGCCACTCCCAGGGATATTGAACATTCGAATACTGGGGATAATCAAATCCTTTCAGCTGCCAGTGGGAAGGCACCTCCATTGGGACAAAACCGGTCAGATCCGCCTTCTCCTTCCAAAAGCCCTCCGGAATGGAGGCGGGGTTTTCAGCCATGTAAAACAGCCAGCTGCCGTTTAAAGAAAAATACCGCTCACCCGTCCAACGCTCTGCCTTGACGGCATCGCTGTAATTGGAGTACCGGCTGAAATCAGCGTGATGGGGCAAACGGTTCACCATGAAAATGTCAGGATTCGACTGCCATTCCGGCAAGCCGTTCAGTGTTTTACCAAACATAACTTCCTCCTATTGATAATCACCATATTCTTTAACGGTTTCATACATCGCTTTCAGATTCGCTTCGGGTGTGCGGGGGCTTAGATTATTGGCTTCCCTCATGACAAAGCGTCGGTTATGAGGTTTGACCTCCTCAATAATTCTACGGGTTTCCTCTTTTACCTGCTGAGGGCTGCCGTGGAGCAGCAAATCCACCTTGGGACCGCCATTAATCCGGACATCCGGTCCAAGGGTTCGGACCAGCTTGCCGTGGTCTATGGGAAAACCGGTGTCAAACTCCCGGACATTCAGCTCGTCCCGAATAAGGGAGAAAAACCGGCTGGCGTCCCCGCATAGGTGAATGGAATTGGGCAGCTCCCCGGTGGACAATTCCTCCACCAGGCGGCGGTGGAAGGGCAGGATAAAATGCCGGTAATCCTCTACCGATAAAAGCACAATGCTGTCATCCGCAAAGGCATAACCGGGGGATTTCTCCGGCTGGCCCAAGTATCGGCGCCAAGCTTTCACCCTTTGGATGGTGGCTTCGGTTATATACTCCAGCAGTTGAAGGGCATAGTCCGGGTCTTCATATAAATCGAGGGCAAAATTTTCGGTGCCCCGCAGATCACAGGCCAGGGTCATGGGACCATCCGTGCCCAGCCAGCCAACGGATATTTGATTTAGCGGTCTGTTTTTATATGTAAAGCCTTTTTGCTTCACAGCAACAAAGTGCTCGTAATACTGCCTACCTTTGGCCATCAAATTGCTGAAGGGATCCGGAATCCCCTTTTCGAATAAGAGGTGTTTGCAATCATCCGTCAGCAGGGGCTTGGAAACCGGCGAATTATTCCCGCTATACTGAATCTCCGCGCCAAACCACCCGGCTTCATACACATTCTGAAAATCCACATAGATATTCCAGCCCTGCTCCGGCAAGCCCATTTCCACATCACACCAGAGGTGATGGGCAGCATAATCCCGAAACTGAAGCAGCACCTCCAGCATCACATCCGGATTATTCATATATTCCGCAAAGGTCACTTTTTTGGTGTTTAAAGCAGGATCCATCAGGATATGCCGAGGATTAACCCCGATGACCATCGGCATTCGAATCGGAGCGCCGGCGCGATAGGATTCCCATACCGCTCGGACTTCCCGATTGTGCGATTGAAAGTCATACTCCGCCATCAACCTCACTCCTTTTCATCCTGCTTCATTCTATCATGACCCTTTCTACTTTGCAAGGCAAAATCTGGATTTAATGCTTTAAAGGAGCAAATTTGTTAAAATGACGAAAAGACATCATTCCCAAAATCGTGTATACTGAGGTTACCACACACTCAACAACACAAGAAAGGAATGATGTCTATGGAACTCAGTATAGTACACAATATCGATTTGGTCAAGGCTTTGAATGAGATAAAATTCCTCAATACCTATACAGCGTGTGTGCGTAATAACATCCTGCGAATAATAGAATCCTGCTTTTTTCGATGGATACCGGGGAAAAACGGTGGATTTTGCCCGGTATAGCGACCGACACCGTACATCTTTGGCCCATTTTCTGAACAAAGGGAAATGGGATTCTGCCGCATTGGAAAAGAATCTTCGTGAATCTGTTATTGAAAAGGTCTATCAGCATTCCCGTGAAACCAATCAGCCGGTTCTGTGCATTATCGATGACACCATTGCTTCTAAAACACGGCCTTCGTCACAGACGGTGTATCCCATGGAAGCTACCTCTAACCATATGTCTCATTTAAAGGGACGGATGGACTATGGGCATCAGGCGATCGGCGTCATGCTGGCTTGCGGAGAACTGGTTCTGAACTACGCGATCCTTCTTTATGACAAAAGCCAGAGTAAGATCGATATGGTAAGCAGCATTGCGAATACACTTCCAGCACCTCCGAACATTGGCTATCTGCTTTGTGACAGCTGGTATACCTGTGACAAGGTGATGGACGCATTCGTTCGCAAAGGCTTCTATACCATCTCAGGATTGAAAACCAATCGCATTCTCTATCCCTGCGGTATTCGGACACCATTAAGCGAGTTTGCCTCAAAACTTCGGAAAACAGATTCTGGAGTCCATTTGGTTTCCGTAGGAAAACGGAAATATTGGGTTTACCGATATGACGGACAGATAAACGGTACAGATGGAGCGGCAGTTATTCTCACATATCCGGAAAATGCTTTTGGAAAGCCGAAAGCATTGCGGGCTTTTCTGTGTACAAACGCTGATTTGTCTGTAGAGTACATTCTGAATCTGTATACGAAGCGTTGGCCTGTCGAAGTGTTCTTCCGAACTACCAAGGGGAAACTTGCGCTGGACAAATACCAAATCCGTTCCGCAACCGGAATACGTCGGTTCTGGCTTCTGATGTCGCTCACCCACTTCCTGTGCTGTGTGGGCAGTGGTGTACTGCGCTCTTTTTCAGAGGGTTACGAATACTGGCAGAATCTTGTCCTGCGTAACGCTGTGCAGTATGTTTACAATTGCGGAAAGAACGGAATACCCCTCGCTATGCTGGGGATAGGGTAACTTTCGGCATTTTCACAAATTTGCTCATTTATAGTATTGAAGTTGAGGATGGTCGTATGTACGAAGTGCTCCGTCTTTATTTCAGCCTCCAAATGGAGTAGAAACAGATAATCATAGATCCCCCTTTCGCCAGGAGGACGGCGAAAGCCTTATATGATACCCTGAAATCATCCGTCAAAAGCCAGAAAGACCGCAAAAGCCCGCCCTCTGGGAAAAGGGTAGGCTTTGCTTGACTTTTGGCAGCCAGGCTATCATAGCGCGAGAAGCGCCTTAGATCCTATGGCTTTGCGTCCCCATCTTTTGATGGGTTTGCCCTTGGCTCTATTCTGTTTTGTAATATTCCTCTTGACCCAGCCAATTTGTGAAACGCCTGTGCTGTAGAAGAAATACTTCATGGCCTCAATGGTCTGCCAGCCGGCGAAGACCATACGATAGGAACGTGCGTAGTGCTTTCGAGCAATATCATATTTATCATCCTATCGTTGTGTCGAATCTCGCATTGACCGAGCCTTCCACCGACACCAGCCACAAATCGAGGCTGTAGGACACCTTGCAGGAGCACTCGAGATCCCAAGCGGTGTACGGAGACGCAGCCGCCAGATTTCCGCGCGCATCCAGATAGAAGCTGATGATGTCGAAGCGTTTCCCAGCCGCCCGGATTCCTCCGTTGATGCCGCCCTTGAGATACAGCTCAAGCGCGATCCTGTCGGCGTCGGGACCGTCAAAGTAATAGGCCCCGTCAGCACCTGCGTAGATATATCCGCGCAAATAAACGATGGCAATGTTGATGTCCTTTTCAAGACCGAACTCAAACTTTGCCCGAACCATGGATGCGCTGTCTTCATCGATGCGGTAAGCCAGCCCTGCGCCCACATGAACAGGGATGGGGCCAAGCTGGAAGTTTGTAACCAGCGTTTCGGGATACCCGAT
>JAKOTC010000050.1 GCA_029776465.1 Bacillota bacterium | reverse complement strand
TATCGTCGACATTGTAATAGTATTCATATCTGTAGATTGGTCCGGAGGAGCCTGAGGGGGTCTCATTGGTATTAACAATGCGAAGCTTGGCGATGCGGTCATTAATAGTAACATTGCTTTCGGAAACCACATTGTATTTGGTTTTGGAATTGTCCAAAGTGTCCGGAAGTTTTTGTCCGCTCTTCAAATAGACGATGCCGCCCACATAACCCTTCAGCATATACTGGGGTTTACCGTCGGGGGCCGTGCCGATAGGTTCGATGAGATTGGGACCCTGGCTGAGCCAGGTGCCCGGCAGCTTCAGAGTAGCCATCATCTCTTTGCCCTCGCTGAGGGAGGCGAAAGTGACAAAATTATCGGTGGAATAAGCCGAGAGGGCAATATCGAGAATATAATTGCTATAGCTAACAGTTGAAGAGGTTACGGTGCTGGTATTGGCGGATGAAGTTGCAGCTTGTCCGCAGGCCGACATGCCGACGGATATCAGGGCCGCAGCAGCTAAAAGCATTGCTTTTTGACCGTTTTTCAAAATGAATCCTCCTAGTTATCATTCTTTTTATTTTTATATTTTACAACGTAACGAAGGAAATCGCCAGATATATTTTACGGAAACCTTTACACGCTGAATTTATTTGGGTGTTATGGCGCTGGATGAGCGCTGCCATGCCGATTCATAAAGAGCGGGAATTTAAGCCGGCGGTAGAAGGGGATTTGCCTTGACCGGATGGGGGAATTGTGCTATGATAAAACAGTGGTTTTGCTGGGATAATATCGCATATAAATGATGGGTTATACTTTATGTGGTTATATCCTTGAACATATGAAAGGGATGGAGTTATGAACTATACCACTTTGTCAAAAAAACAGCTTTCCGCGCTGAAGGCCGAGCTGGAATTGAAATACCAGCAGTTTCAGGCTCGAGGCTTGAAGTTGGATATGTCCCGTGGGAAGCCGGGAGCGGATCAATTAGATCTGTCCATGGGAATGCTGGACGTTCTTTCCTCCAAGGACTCACTGGTGTCTTCCGATGGGATGGACCTCCGCAACTATGGCGGTTTGGACGGCATCCCGGAAGCCAAAAAGCTGATGGCCGATCTGATGGGCGTGGACCCCTCCGAAGTGATTATGGGGGGCAACTCCAGCCTGAACCTGATGTATGACATGGTGGCTCGGGCCTATACATTGGGCGTATACGGGGGCGAACCCTGGTGCAAGACGGAAAAGCCGAAGTTTTTGTGCCCTGTTCCCGGTTATGACCGCCATTTTGCCATTACCGAGCAATTCGGTATCCAGATGATCAACATCCCGACGGATGAAAATGGCCCCGATATGGAAATGGTAGAGGATCTGGTGAAGGACCCCACCGTCAAGGGAATCTGGTGCGTGCCCATGTATGCCAATCCTTCCGGTATTGTCTATTCCGATGAAGTAGTGGAGCGTTTGGCCAGATTGGATGCCGCCGCCGATAACTTCCGAATTTTCTATGACAATGCTTATATTGTTCACCATCTTTACGATGATGCACCCAAACAGTTGAATCTGTTGAAGGCTGCGAAAAAGGCCGGTAAGGCCCATCAGGTCTATATGTTTACCTCTACCTCCAAAATCAGCTTTGCGGGTAGCGGTATCTCTGCCTTTGCGGCCAATGCCGAAAATATTGCCTATATTAAAAAGCAGATGTCCATCCAGACCATCAGCCATGATAAAATCAATCAGATGCGCCATGTTCTCTTTTTTAAGAATGCCGACGGCATCCGTGCCCACATGAAGAAGCATGCCGCTATTCTCCGTCCCAAGTTTGAGATGGTGGCCGGAATGCTGGATAAAAATCTGGGTGGAAAGGGGATCGGAAGCTGGAACACCCCCCGCGGAGGTTATTTCATCAGCTTTAACGGCCTCCCGGGAACCGCTGCCCGTACGGTGGCGCTTTGTAAAGAAGCTGGCGTTGTGCTGACCGGTGCCGGAGCAGCTTTCCCTTACGGAAAAGACCCGGAGGATAAGAATATCCGTATTGCGCCCAGTTATCCGCCGGTTTCCGAATTGGAAGTGGCCGCCGAGCTGTTCTGCATCTGCGCCGAGCTGGCCGCCGTAGAAAAACTTTTGAAGGAATGATCTTTTGTAGGGGTTCAGCAATGGACCCCTACGAACTCTAATATCCTGTAAATACAGCAAACTATACAGTTAACACGGAGGAAGCCTATGTCCAGTTTGTCCAGTCAGAATTCATACGAACGATACACCTCCCCCTTCAGTGAGCGGTATGCCAGTGAAGAGATGCAGGCCATCTTCTCACCCCAGCGTAAATTTTCCACCTGGAGGCGGCTTTGGGTGGCTTTGGCCCGGGCAGAAAAGGAGCTGGGTCTGGATATCACCGACGAGCAGATTGCCGAAATGGAGAGCCATATCGACGACATCAATTACGCTGATGCGGAGAAGCGGGAGAGGGAAGTGCGCCATGACGTAATGGCCCATGTGTATGCCTATGGCTTGCAATGCCCGAAGGCCAAGGGGATAATTCACTGGGGCGCCACTTCCTGCTTTGTGGGTGATAATACCGACATCATCATCATGCGGGATGGATTAAAGCTGATTCGACGCAAACTGGTCAATGTGCTTTCACTCCTCTCCGATTTCGCCCTGAAATATAAAGACCTGCCCGCGCTGGCCTATACCCACCTCCAGCCGGCCCAGCCCACCACGGTAGGAAAGCGGGCCACCCTTTGGGCAAACGAGCTGCTGATGGATTTGGAAGAGCTGGAATATCGCATCAACAGCCTTCGTTTTTTGGGGTCAAAAGGCACAACGGGCACCCAGGCCAGCTTTGTGGAACTGTTTAACGGGGACAGCGAGCGCATCCGGATGCTGGAGCTCAAAATTGCCCGGGAGATGGGTTTTGAGGAGATCGTGCCGGTTTCCGGCCAGACCTATTCCAGAAAGATGGATTATCAGGTGCTGTCCACACTGGCGGGAATTGCTCAGTCCTGTTCGAAGTTTGCCAATGACGTGCGGATTCTTCAAAGCTTTAAGGAGATGGAGGAACCCTTCGAGAAAAGCCAGATCGGTTCTTCGGCCATGCCTTATAAGCGCAATCCCATGCGGTGTGAGCGAATTACCGCTCTGGCGCGTTATGTGATGGTGGATGTGCTGAACCCTGCCTTTACCGCTGCGACCCAGTGGTTTGAGCGGACCCTGGACGATTCGGCCAACAAGCGCATTGCCGTGGCAGAGGCCTTCCTGGGCGTGGATGCCATTTTAAATATTATGCTTAATGTATGCGACGGGCTGGTGGTCTATCCCAAGGTGGTCACTCGCCGTCTGATGGAAGAGCTTCCCTTTATGGCGACCGAAAATATTATGATGAATGCGGTAAAAGCGGGCGGGGACCGTCAGGAACTGCATGAGAAAATCCGCGAATTGTCCCACCAGGCCACCCTCCAGGTAAAAGCCGAGGGCAAGCCCAATGACCTGCTGGAGCGGATCGCTGCTGACCCGGCCTTCGGCTTGACCAGAGAAAGCCTGAGCGAACTTTTAAATCCGTCCGACTATGTGGGGCGCGCTCCCCAGCAGGTGGAGGAATTTGTTCGGGACTGCATCAATCCCGTTTTAAAGCGGTATGAGTCCGAACTGGGCGAAAAGGCAGAGTTAAAGGTTTAAAGCAAGATCGGCCG
>JAKOTC010000049.1 GCA_029776465.1 Bacillota bacterium | reverse complement strand
TGATTGGCATCTGAAATTCAAATTCCTTCAAATCAGCGGGAATATGGGGATCAAACCGAACGGCCGTCCAGCCCGGCTCGGCAGCGGAAATGCCCAGAATCTCCTCCACAAAGATGATGATGGGGCTGCTGGCCCAGGGGTGGCAGAGGCTGATATTGTTCTTATAGGGATAATCCCAGACCTCCCAGCAGGTGGTAGCCCCTTTGGCGACCATGTTATACCAGGAGCGGTCGGTTCGGTTCATCATAAGTTCCCAAACCAAATCCTTTCTCCCGATGGCACCGCAGGCTTTGAGCAGGAAGAAGGCCATATACACCCCGCAGCAGAGCCCCTTGGACTGATAAAACTCCGCCAGGCGGTCCCGGCTCTCTTGGGGGTGGAAGCCGAAATAAGCGGGGAAAATGTTGGCGTGGAGCGCGGAGTGGCTGCTGGTTTCACTGTCGACAAAAAGCCCGGTTTCAGGGCGGTAGAACACCTCAATAAAGCGCTTTTTCAAGCTGTCCGTGTCATGGTGTTTCGGAATATCCAAGATCTCATACAATTCGTTCATCCAGTCCAAGGCGCCGATATAGAGGGCGTTGATAAAGCTCATGCAGCCCTTTCCGCTCTTGGGATGCGCCTCAAAATCATAGTCATCTCGCATGCTGACGGGCCAGTCCAGCAGGATACTGCCGTGGGTAAAATCCTGCAATAAGCCGTCGGGCCGCCGTTCCTCTCCCATATAGGCCACCGCCCGTTCAATCACCGGCAGCATTCGGCTTAAAAACTCCTTATCCCCGGTATGGCGGTAATAAACCAGCAGGTGAAAGGCCAGCTGAAGGGAATACTCCGCAAACATGGGACCGAATTTCAGCGAGCAGTTGGCAATGCTGGCCAGGGTGGAGTCCATGAACTCGGAGAGGCAGAAGTCCTCCACCTGCTTTTTAAACACGGTGGGGTCGGCAGTCAGGTAGAGATGGGATTGACCGGTGATGGTCATGTCCCCCGAATACTGCCCCTTCTCCCGGGTGGGGCAGTCCACATAGCCCTCCTGATTGCCCCACTTGACGGCATTTTTGCAGATGGCAAAGATCTGATCCAAAACCTCGTCACTGCTGGAAAGGGTGCAAAGGCTTTCGTCAAAGGGATAGTGCCGGGCGGCAACGCAAAAGCTTTGAATTTTTACGCTGTCGGGGAAACGTAGTTCCACATACCGAAAACCTTTATATTCAAATTGCAGCAGGTGGTTATCCCCCTCATCCAGCGTCCAGCGGTCGTCATAAACACAGTTGCAGAGGGTGTTGAAACGGACTTCCTCCTGCTCGTCCAGGTCCTCGCCGCAGAGGATCCGCACCACATCTCCCCGCCTTCCGGTGGCGGTGATTTTAATATGGCCCACCACCTCGGTGCCGAAATCATAGAAGAGGGCACCGGGCTTTGTCCGGGTTTCGACCGGGCTGATGTCCCAAGTCACCGTGGGCTCGATGGGAGAGGGGCGGAAGGTGTAATCGGTTTTGAGCACTGCCGGTGCCGCCCAATCCCCGTCATCAAAACCGGGGCACTGCCAGCCGTGTTCCTCCAGCCGGCTGTCGTAATCCTCGATAAACTGGGTGGCATAGCCGAAGAATCTCCTGCTGGTATAGCAGCGGCTGATGCGGTATTTCCAGTCCGGTCCCGTGGCGCAGAGGATTTTGCCCTCCGCCTCCAGCTCGGCGATAAAGCCCATCCGAAGATCACCCGAATACCAGGTGCGGTTGACCAGCCCCTGGTAATACACCTGAACGGCGATCAGGTTCTCCCCGGGGGTCAGATAGTCTGTTACATCCAGGGTGTTTACATTATAAGCGTGGACATAGCCGGGCGCCGGCCCCTCGCAGATAAAGCGCCCGTTGATAAAAAGCTTATAATAGTCGTCTCCCGTCAGAGTCAGAACCGCTTTCCCGCCGCTGTATTGAAAGGTTTTGCGAAGCAGCATGTGGGTGTTGGCCAGTTGTCCGGGCTTTTGCCAATACAAAGGTTCGCGGGTTTGGATCTCCACCAGATCCAGCGGGGCAAGGGGGACAAACCGGGGGTCACAAATCCATTTTGCTTGTTTAAACATGGTATCCGCCTTTCAAGGTTTTAATTGTATCGCTTCACACCTCGCAGAACTGCTCGAAGGTTCGTTTGAGGGTGGTATTTCTGTTTTGACTGGGTTTACCCCGCTTTATCTTAAGGTCAGCTTCCCCGTCAACCCTTGGTCCGTGACAACCGAAACGGACAGAGGACGGGAATCATCCTTCAGAACAAAGCAGGCAACGCAGCGGCCCAGGTAAAGCCTCCTTGACGCAGAGGCATAGGGGGTATGGTCGGTGAGGTCACCGTTATCGATTCCCATCAGAGAAAGACCCTCTCCCCACATAAAGGTGATATGTTGGTCACAGCGATAGCAGGGTATCCCCCCCGCATCCACCGCCAGCGCCTCCACCCGCAGGATTTGGGTTTTGTCCCCGTCCTCATACACCTTTGAGGTCAGCCGGATGTGATGGGGCGCACCGGCAGTTTTCAGGGTCTGACGGCAAACCTCCTGTCCGTCGTTCAGGCCAACGGCGGTGAGTTCTCCCTTTTCCCAGGGCACAAAAAACTCCATAAATCCCCCAGGGAACTGATCCAGCCGACGCCGCAGCAGCGGCCGATCCCTTTGGCGAATCTCCGCTTCTTCACAGTTGGTGAACACATTCACCCGCACACAGGTAACGCCTAAATGGTCAAAGTCCCAGCCCTCTGCCCATTTGGGGCTGCTCCAGATTGCCGGCTCCATGGGATTTTTCAGGGTGTCGTCGCAAACTGCCATGGCAATCATGGGCTCTTCCGACCACATGGAACGGGTCAGCTGCGCCTTCACCTTCAGCTGTCCGGCGGTGTCGATCAGCCCGGCCGACCAGCCCCGAACCGGCCATCCCCCGCAGCCCACGGCCTCCCCCAGATAATCAACGCCCGCCCAGATAAACTGGCCGATCACATAATCTTCTCTGCAATCCAGCCAGGGATTGACGGGCAGATAGCTGTCGAAACGGCCTTTATCTCCCCGATAGAAGGGCAGGGTCTCGGTGCCCACAATCAGGGCGTCCGGCATCAACCGGTGATAGTCGTCATACCACTGCTCCTGATAATTGCAGGAGATCAGGTCGATATAGGGCAGCATCTTTTCCACCAGCTTGGCCTTCTCGGCAGGGGGCAGAGCCGCCTGCACCGGGTCGAAGGCGTGGGGTTCCATGGCAAAGGTCACCGGGCGGGTGGGGTCTTTCTCCCTCACCCGGTCGGTCAGCATTTTCAGCCGCTCGATCATGTCCTCATGGGCCTGATGGTTCACCTCGTTTCCCACGCTCCAGATCACAACCGAGGGATGATTGCGGTCCCGATCGATCATGGCGTCCAGATCGTCCTTCCAGCAGGCGTCAAAAATCAGGCCATACCGCAGGGTATCCCATTTATCAAACGCTTCATCCATCACCAAAAAGCCCATTTCGTCACACAGGTCCAACAGCTCGGCGGCCGGAGGATTGTGACTGGTACGGATGGCGTTGCAGGAGATGGACTTCAAAGCCTCCAGCCGCTGACGGGCCAGCCCCTTGTGCCAGGCCGCTCCGGTCATACCCAAATCGTGATGAAGGTTGACCCCCTTCAGTTTGACAATCCGGCCGTTCAAGGAAAAACCCTTCCCGGGAATCAGCCGGACGGTGCGGATACCGAAGCGCTCTTCCACCATATCCGTTTCCTTTCCGTCCCGGCAGAGCGTGATACGACAGGTATATAAGGCGGGATCCTCAATATCCCACCGGCGGGGATGTTGAACCGTTATCCGGGCTTCACCGGTTGTGCAAGTGCCGGCGGCTACGGTTATATCACCAGTCGAAGAGCCGCAGGCGTTGCCCCTGGAATCGAACAATGTGATCCCCAAAGAGGCTTTCCGTTCCCCATCAAAATTATTTTGGATCCGAACCGACACTGCCACCGTCGCCGATTCATCGCTGATCTCCGGGGTGGTGACGGTGATTCCGAAGGGCTTGATATGCAGCTTGTCTGTCACCGTCAGCGTCACCGGGCGGATGATGCCGCAGCCGGAATACCATCGGTCC
>JAKOTC010000048.1 GCA_029776465.1 Bacillota bacterium | reverse complement strand
ATCAATGCCAAAACCGCACAGGCGCTTGGCGCACCGGTCATCCGCATCTGGGCGGGAGACAAGTCCACCCGGGATACGGATTGGGAATATCGCAAAGCCGCCGCCCGGCGAACAAAAGCCGTTTGCGATATTGCGGCAAAATACGGGCTGAAGGTCTGCTTTGAATACCATCGGGGCACCCTGACCGACAACAGCCAAACCGCCGTGGAACTGGTTCGTGCTGCGGAAAGCGAGAATTTATATCTCTATTGGCAGCCCAATCCCGATCTGACCACCAGCCAGATTTCCGCTGAACTTCTGGAGGTGCTTCCCTTTGTTCACACTGTTCACACCTTTCACTGGGACAGTAAAGGGACTAAAC
Source organism: Bacillota bacterium (assembly GCA_029776465.1). Lineage (GTDB taxonomy): Bacteria > Bacillota > Clostridia > Oscillospirales > JAKOTC01 > JAKOTC01. The sequence continues at coordinate 6,622 of JAKOTC010000048.1, read as the reverse complement.
TCCCTCTTGCAGATGGAACCGAGCTCTGGCTGGAACGGATGGCAATCATTAAAAAAGCAAATCCCGACTGCCCCTTCTTACTGGAATTTGTCCAGAATGACAGTCTGGAAAGCTTCTATCGGGATGCGGAAATATTGAAAAAGTGGGTATTGCAGATATAAACCAAAAGCGCTGCGAGATTTCGCAGCGCTTTCTATTTTAAAGAGACAACCCCAGAAGCTTCGCCGTATTCTGATAATAAATCTTATCCAGCACCTCTTGAGGCAGATCAAGGGATTGAAGCAGTTCCTGATGCAGATTTTCGAAGAAGTCCCGGCCATAGCAAATCCGGTCGGCAAATTTAATCAAAAACTGTTTGGAATATTCTTTGTCCCGAGACAGGGCGTTATGGCCCGAACCTGCCGAAATATCGCAATAGAGGTTCGGATAGGTCTCCAGCATTCTCTCAATCTCACCGCCGGGAATGACTTCTCCCTTGGGATAGGGTTCTGTTAATCCCAGATCGTCCTTGGAAATATGGCACCAGAAACCCGGAGCATGGCCGATGAAATTTGTTTCCGGACAGGCCGCCACCGCCCGTTCCAGCGCGTGAATGCCGCCGCCATACCACCAGTCCGGACGGGGATATTTAGATCCGGTGGGAATGCAATAATCCAGATGCACCAGCACCGGAAGGCCCAGCTCTCCCGCTGTCCTCCACAGCCGCAAGGCATCCGGGTTATCATACATCATTCTCAATTTAACCTCGCCGCAGATTTTGATGTCATACAGCTTCTTAAAAGCCTTCAGCCGGTCGCAGGCATCCAGCGTGCGAGGATCGGGCGCGTAGCCCAGATAAAATCGGTCGGGGTATTTCTCCACATAAGGCAGTGCGTTTTGAAAGGGGATGGGGCAAGTCATCTTTCCCGCCTGAGGCACCATCACATCAATGATATGGGGGTCCACCTCATCTATTGGACAGTCCCAGGAAAGCAAAACCGTTTTGTCAATTCCCAGTTTGTCCATGTTGGCCACAAAACGCTCCCGGTTATACCCATGCCAGTCAGGGTGGTTATGAATATCAATTTTCATACGGACTTCTCCTTTGCGGATGTAGAATAGGGCTTATAGTCAGCTCTTTTATTGTAATTATGACATCCTCAGCCGGCGCTGTCAACCCATATGGTTGATATATGTTGTAAATTATGGTATTATTTCGTAAAGTGTGATGACGCAACCAATATTCCCGTGACGGTAGAAAGTACTGCATCTGTTTGACAGGAGGAATTTTTTATGTTCGATCCGGTTCAAATCGGTCAGTTTTACGACACCTACGGTTTGAAAGAATGGCAGCGGCTGGACAGCTCGGCTTACGGCAAATTAATATTTGCTCTGCATACCGATTTTCTGGACGGTTATCTGAAACCCGGCATGAAGGTGCTGGACGCGGGCTGCGCAGCCGGGCGTTTTTCCATCTATGCCGCGCAGAAGGGATGTCGGGTTACTCTGCTGGACCTTTCCCCGGTACAGTTGGAGATTGCCCGAACAAAATGTGAAGAGGCTGGTATTTTGGATCAGATTGACGGATTCATCCCGGCCAGTTACGACAACCTGTCCATGTTTGCCGATGACAGCTTTGATTTAACCCTCTGCCTGGGCAGTCTGATGTACCTGCGGGAGCAGACAAAACAAGCGATCAGCGAGCTGAGGCGGGTCACCCGAAGCGGCGGTTCCATAGTTTTTTCAGTCAATACCCGAAGCGGAGTGTTTCGACGTCTGACAGCGAAAGCTTCAATAAATAACACCGAATCTATGGTATCTTTCTGGGCGAACCCGGAAGCGTACGGCATTTTTGAGGTGTTGGAAACAGGCGATGACCCTGTCGATTATCCCGGCAGAAGGCATCCGCCCCGTCATTATTTCACTGTGCAGGAGATGAAAGACCTGCTGAGCCCCGGCTTTGAAAAGCTTGACTTTGCTGCGGTTCCCTGCATTATGACCGGAGCCGTAGAGAATGCGGAAATGCTGTATGCAGACCCGAAGGCTTGGAACACCATCCTGCGAATTGAAAGATCCCTTTACCGGTCTGATACTGTCCTGGACGCCGGAGAATTTTTGATGGTGGGAGGAGTAAAGAAAAAAAGGAATTGATTGTTTCCTGCTTTGCGAATCATTCAAAGATTGCAGGTTTTTCTTGCGGCTTTGATTCGAATTATGCTATAATTTAGCAAAGATTGATATCTGAAGGGGGTCTGTTTGTGAAGGTTTATATCATGACCGATATGGAAGGAGTTTGCGGCGTTAAAAATTTTACCGATTGGGTCACACCCGAGGGAAAACACTATCTTAAGGGCAAGCAACTATTGACTGCCGAGGTCAATGCCGCTGCCCAGGGCTTCTTTGCCGGCGGAGCCACGGAAGTGCATGTGGTAGATGGCCACGGATATGGCGGGATTGACCCGTCCGATCTTGATCCCCGCATTACCCTGCGGGAGCGTTTGAAACATCCGGCTTATCCCTTGTATCTCAATGAAGGATATGACTGCATTTGCTTTGTGGGACAGCACGCAAAATCCCGCACCCCCTTTGCCCAGATGCCCCACAGCGGTGACCACAACGTGATTTCAGATCGGATTAACGGAACCGAATACGGTGAGTTTGGCGTGGTGTGTATGTGCGCCGAATTCTATCATGTTCCCTGCATCTTCGCCAGCGGGGATCTGGCATTTACCAGGGAAGCCAAAACCATCTGCCCAAACATTCATACGGTAGCCGTCAAAAGAGGGCTCGTGAAAGATAAACCTGAAGACTCAGATATGTTGTGCGGGGATGATTATATCCAGCATTTTATCAAAGCCAAACATCTGTCCCTATCCAAAGCCCGCCAGCTCATCGCCGAAACTGCCGAAAAGGCCCTTCGGGACTTTATTCAGCAGCCGGAAAAATTTTATTATCTGGACCTGCCCCGCCCCCCCTACTTCCGGGTAATCGAATATCGTGACCGCCCCGATGGTAAAGCTTATGCCTTTACATCCAGCCACCCTGAACACCCGGCAGAGCTTTTCAATGCTCCGCCTCAACCCGCCTATCCCATCCGGGGACGGGGATATATGAATAAAGAACAATATCAGCAATTTTTGAAATCTAAAACAGGATGGAGGATTTTTTGTGAATCTGGCGCTTTTTGGTGGCGAAAAAACTAAAACCACTCCTTTCGGAACCGGTAAGCGGTTTGACGGAAACGAGTTGAAGTATCTTCAGGAGGCATTGGAGCAAAACACTCTCTTCTATTGGAACGGCACCAAGGTCAAAGAGTTGATCCAAAAATACACAGCCTTCTGCGGGGTGAAGTATGGGGTGGCCACCTCCTCCGGCACCGCTGCTATCCACGCGGCTTTGGGGGCTGTGGGCGTAACCGCCGGTGATGAGGTTATCACTTCCCCCATCACCGACATGGGCAGCGTGATCGGAATTCTGTATCAGAACGCCATCCCGGTATTTGCCGACCTTGACCCCTTCACCTACAATATGGATCCTGTCGACATCGAGCGGAAGATTACTCCCAAGACCAAGGCGATTGTGGTGGTTCATCTTGCCGGAAATGCCGCTGATATGGATGCCATCATGGAAATCGCCCGCCGCCATCATCTCAAGGTGGTTGAAGACTGCGCTCAGAGCTATATGTGCTATTACAAAGGAAAAATGGCGGGAACTATCGGCGACATTGGATGCTTCTCCCTCAATGATTTCAAGCATATCTCAGCCGGGGACGGCGGCATCTGTCTGACCAATGACGAAGAGCTTGCCCACCGCTGCCTAAGTTTTACCGACAAGGGATATGACCGCACAGCCGCCACCACCGCCGGCATGCGCGCTGTCCAGTATCTCTGCCCCAACTACCGCATGACCGAGTTACAGGGCGCCGTCGCCCTGGCGCAGCTAGAAAAGCTGGAATGGATCTGCAATCAGCGCAACGCCTTTGGGGAGGCTTTGACCGAGGGCATCAAAGACCTACCCGGCATCCATCCGCCCAAAGTGATAGAAGGCGGAAAATCCTCCTATTGGTTCTATATGTTCCGGATTGATGAAAAGACCGCCAAAGTCAGCCGGGATGAATTCTCCAGGGCGCTGGCTGCGGAGGGCATTCCCAATCAGGCGGGCTACATCCCCTCCTGCATCTATGAATATGACATTTTTGTCAACAGAAACGCCTTCCCCGGCTCTACCCTGCCCTTTACCATTAATCATGACGAAAATGAGATCACCTATCATAAAGGGCTTTGCCCGGTGGCCGAAGAAATCCTGGAGACCGCCATTCGTCTTAACATCAGCGAGTTTTATACACCTCAGGATTTGGAGGACATCATTGCCGCCATCCGTAAGGTCAGCCATTATTATTTAAACAGATGAGGATTTTTTAAAATTTTTAATTTTAGGACTTGTCTTTCCGGCCCAAATATGGTATAATATGCGGGCTAGATTAAGGGCGTTTAGCTCAGTTGGTAGAGCTTTCCCGTCACATGGGAGAGGTCGGCGGTTCGAGTCCGTCAACGCCCACCAAATAACCCGCATGGCTTATGCCATGCGGGTTTTATTTGTTCTGCCCTGCTTTTACATAAACAGCCTTGCGAGATTGGCAAATATGAAGCAAAACACCATACCGGCCAGCGTGGGCAATAGAAATGAAACGGCAGTCCATTTCAGGCTTTGTGTTTCTTTTCGGATTGTCAGACAGGTGGTGGAACAGGGCCAGTGCATTAAAGAAAAGAGCATAGTGCTGACGGCGGTTACCCAGGTCCAGCCGTTATCCACAAGAAGCTGCTTTAAATCTAAGAGGCTGTCAAGTTCTATAATGCTGCCTGAGGACATATAAGCCATAATGATGATGGGCACCACAATCTCATTGGCCGGAATGCCCAGAATAAAAGCCAGCAAAATAATGCCGTCCATTCCCAGCAGTCTGCCGAAAGGATCAAGAAAATTTGCGCAATGTGCCAGCAGAGTAAGTTCCCCGATTGAAACATTGGCCATCACCCAAATCACCAGCCCGGCCGGAGCGGCAATTGCCACAGCTCTGGCAAGAACAAAGAGGGTTCGGTCAAATATGGAACGAAGGATGACTTTGCCGATCTGCGGCCTGCGGTAAGGCGGAAGTTCCAAGGTAAAAGAGGAAGGAAGCCCCTTGAGGAGGGTCTTCGATAACAGTTTGGACATTAAAAAAGTCATCAAGACACCCAGGATAATAACCCCTGCCAGCAGCAAAGCGGATAAAAAGGATTGAACGGGTCCGGACGCAAATCCCACAAAAAACATGGTGAGAATGGCGATTAAAGTTGGAAAGCGCCCGTTACAGGGAACGAAGTTATTGGTTAGAATGGCAATCAGCCGTTCCCGGGGTGAATCGATAATTCGGCAGCCGATAACGCCGGCGGCGTTACACCCAAAGCCCATGCACATGGTTAAGGCCTGTTTGCCGCAAGCACTGCATTTCTTAAAGAATTTATCCAGATTGAAGGCCACACGAGGCAGATACCCCAAGTCCTCCAGCAAAGTGAAAAGCGGAAAAAATATCGCCATAGGAGGCAACATCACGGAAACCACCCAGGCCAGCACTCTGTATACCCCCAGCACCAGCATGCCGTGCAGCCACTCCGGCGCCCCGAAATAGTGAAACGCATCGGTTAAACGGTCCTGAACCCAGAATAATCCGTCGGACAATAACTGGGACGGATAATTGGCCCCGGTGATAGTCAGCCAAAAAATCACAAGCAGCAGCAGCAGCATGATGGGAAATCCCGTCCATTTGCTTGTGAGCACCCGGTCTATTTTCCTGTCTCTCGCATTATACTCCTTCTTATTAAACCGAACGGTATCCCGGCAAATCTCCTCCGCAGTCCGTACCAGGCTTGAAACGATACTGTCCCGCAAGTTCTCTTTCCCAATACCCTGAGCCTTCAGTCCCTCTTCTGCCTGAGAAAGCGCTTCTTTTATATCGGGATCTGCCATTAAATCATACCCCAGATAACGATGCAGTGAAGATATTAATGTTTCGTCATAATCCAGAAGCCTCAAACTCAGCCAGCGGGGGCTTAATCTTGACTTTACCTTTTCCCTGACAACAGATTCAATGAGGGCAACAGCCTCCTCAACGGGTTTTGCATAGGTTATTTGAATCGGTTTTCCCTGAAAGGAGCCGTCTACTAAACTGCTCACCCCATCCATCAGCTGAGCCAGGCTCTTTTTCTTTCTGGCGACGGTGCCGACAACCGGAACCCCAAGCTTTTCTGACAATTTATCCAAATAAATCGTAATGTTTTTCTTTTTTGCCTCATCCATCAGATTGACGCAAACAACCACTTTATCCGTAATTTCAATGGTTTGAAGAACCAGATTGAAGTTTCGTTCCAGGCAGGTGGCGTCACAGACGACAATGACGGCATCCGGTTCGCCGAAGCAGATAAAATCTCTTGCCACCTCTTCTTCGGCGGAATGGGCCATCAGGGAATATGTACCGGGGATATCAACCAACACATAAGTTGCATCCCCATATCGACAATATCCCTGTGCATTGGTAACCGTTTTGCCCGGCCAGTTTCCGGTATGTTGATTCATTCCTGTTAAGCTGTTAAACAAGGTGCTTTTT
>JAKOTC010000047.1 GCA_029776465.1 Bacillota bacterium | reverse complement strand
CTGGAATTAGGCCGGGAAGTTATCCGGCCTGAAATCGCCGGGCTGATGGGCGCTTATGGTGCGGCCTTGATCGCCTGTGACCGACAGATGACCCATTCCAATCTGATTAGCCGGCAGGCTCTTGCGGAATTTGCCCACACCGCCAAACCCGCCGTTTGCGGTCTTTGCGGGAACCATTGCAAATTAAATATCAACACCTTCCCGGGCGGACGAAAAAGCATTTCGGGCAACCGATGCGAGCGCCCGCTGGGCAGTAAGCAGCAAAACCTGCCCGATTTGGTGAAATACAAATACGAGACCCTGACTGGATTCAAAAGCAAGCCGGGTAAACGGGGAAAGATTGGCCTGCCGCTGGGATTAAATATGTATGAAAATCTTCCCTTCTGGCACGCGTTCTTCACAGAGCTGGGCTTTGAAGTGGTGCTTTCCCCCAAGTCCAGCCGGGAGCTGTATATCAGCGGGCAATACTCCATTCCCTCCGATACGGTCTGCTATCCGGCCAAGCTTTTGCACGGGCATATGGAGCAGTTGCTTAACCAGGGTGTTCCGGTGATTTTCTATCCCTGTATGCCCTATAACTTTGACGAGGGCATCAGCGACAACCACTATAACTGCCCGGTGGTGGCCTATTATCCCGAGCTGCTGGAGGCCAATGTGGCCCGGCTGAAGGAAATCCGCTATTTAACCCCTTATTTCGAATTGTCGCGCCGCAGGGATTTCATTAAACGTGCCGCCGACTATTTCGGCAAAGAATTCGGTATTACCAAAAATGAGATTGCTGCTGCCGCCGAGAAAGGGTACGCAGCTTACGAGGCTTATAAAAAGAGTGTGGTGGAGGAAGGACAGAAGGCGCTGGCTTATGCCAAGGAAAATGGCAGAATTGCCATTGTTCTCTCCGGTCGCCCCTATCATATTGATCCGGAGATTAACCACGGGATTAACCAGCTGTTAACCTCTCTGGGTCTGGTGGTGGTTACTGAGGATGCGGTGGCCCCCCTCATGAAGGGAGAACGGGTTAAGGTGTTAAACCAGTGGACCTATCACGCCCGGCTGTACGCGGCGGCGCAATACTGCGTGGCCCATCCCGGCGTGGAGCTGATACAGCTGGTATCCTTCGGCTGCGGACTGGACGCCATCACATCGGATGAGACCCGCCAGCTTCTTGAAAAGGGCGATAAATTATACACCCAGTTGAAAATTGATGAAATCAGCAACCTCGGCGCCGTCAAGATCCGGGTGCGGAGTATGCTTGCGGCTTTGGAAGCCAGAGGAGGCATTACAAATGGCAGAGCTTAAATACAGCAAAGACGGCCGTTTGCTTTTTACCAAAGAGATGAAAAAAAATTATACCCTGCTGGCGCCCATGATGCTGCCCATCCATTTCGGGCTGATACAAACGGCGTTCGGTTTGGGAGGGTATAAGGTAGAGATTCTGGACACCACCGGCCATGAAGTGGTTAACGAGGGGCTTCGCAGTGTACATAATGACAGCTGCTATCCGGCCATTCTGGTGGTGGGCCAGCTGATTAACGCCGTAAAAAGCGGGAAATATGACACAGATCAGATCGGACTTTTGATCACCCAGACGGGCGGCGGATGCCGGGCCTCCAACTACATTCACTTGCTGCGCAAAGGCCTTTTGCGGGCGGGATACACCCACATTCCGGTGGTCTCCCTGAACCTGTCGGGGCTGGAGAAAAACCCGGGCTTCAAACTGACAATCCCGCTGCTGATCCGGCTGATTCTGTCGGTTATTTACGGAGACATTCTGATGCTGCTGGCTAACCAGTGCCGCCCCTACGAGGTGGCCAAGGGAGAGGCTGACCGGCTGGTGCAGGTTTGGAGCAAACGTTTGGCCGATGAGTTTAAAAGCCCTTCCGCCCTCAGCCGGAAGCGCATCAAAAACAACCTCACCCAAATTGTTCGGGACTTTGCAAAGATCCAGCGGATTAAAGAACCCAAAATCCGTGTCGGTGTGGTGGGCGAGATTTATGTCAAATATTCACCCCTGGGCAACAACGGATTGGAAGAGTTTCTGCAAAACGAGGGAGCCGAAGTGGTGGTTCCCGGTCTGTTGGACTTTTTGATCTTTAAAACTGATAACCGTGCGGTGGATGTGGAGCTTTACGGCGGAAATCCGTTAAAACGGATTTTGGCAAACGGCCTTGCCGGATATATGAAGTCTCTCCAAAAAGCGATGATTGAAGCTATTGAGGAAAACTCGGACTTTCGTCCCCCGGCGACCTTCGACCATATAAAATCCCTGGTGAAGGGATATGTGGGATACGGCAACAAAATGGGAGAGGGCTGGCTGCTGACCGGCGAGATGTTGGAGCTGATTGAGTCGGGCGCTCCCAATATTGTCTGCACTCAGCCTTTCGGATGCCTGCCCAACCACATTGCGGGCAAGGGAATGTTGAGAAAAATTAAGGACCTTAACCCGGAGGCCAATATCGTCGCTATTGACTATGACCCGGGCGCCACTAAAATCAACCAGGAGAACCGGATAAAGCTGATGCTGGCCAATGCCAGGAAGGCGGCAGAGGCAGCCCGAACAGAAAAAAAAGGAGAAAAGCAGGCGCCGGCCACACCTTCCGCACATAGTTAAAAATCCTTTGGGAATAATACTGATTCAGAACACTGAATTGGATTATTATTCCTAAAGGAGGCATGTTCATTGCAGAATTGGATTAATAAAAAAGCCGCCCAATTGCTGGGCGTGGAACAACCGGAAAAGGAGACCCCGCCCACTCTGCCCGAGCCGCCTAAAGAGGATCCTCGGGACAGACCGCAGGACGCTGAGACCAAGCCTTCCCACGGAGGGGTGTTTCTCACCGGAACAGTCGACAGCCCCGCAGGGGGGCTTCGGATGCACTGCCTGACTATTATCGGGCAGATCGAAGGGCATTTCGCCCTGCCTCCTTCGAATAAAACAACAAAGTATGAGCATATCATACCACAGCTTGTGGCCATAGAAGAGGACCCGGAAATCGGGGGGCTTTTGATTATCCTCAACACGGTTGGGGGCGATGTGGAAGCCGGGCTTGCCATTGCCGAGCTGATCGAGGGAATGAGAAAGCCCACGGTTTCCCTTGTCCTGGGCGGCGGCCACTCCATTGGGGTACCGCTGGCTGTGGCGGCCAAGCGATCCTTTATTGTTCCCACAGCCACCATGACCATCCATCCGGTTCGGCTGAACGGGCTTGTGCTGGGGGTTCCCCAGACCCTTCAATATTTTGAACGGATGCAGGAGAGAATCACCAAATTTGTGGTGGCGAATTCCAAGATCAGCGCAAAGCGTTTCAACGAGCTTACCATGAATACAGGCGAATTGGTGATGGATATTGGCACGGTTCTGGACGGAGAAGCGGCGGTGAGAGAAGGATTGATCGGCGCAGTGGGCGGACTGTCCGATGCTATCGCCGAGCTGAAGTCCATGATTCAGCAAGAGCTGAAGGAGAAAAAACAAAAATCAGCAGATAAACAGGAGAAGCCGGGACAGACCGAAAAGCCCGAAGCAAAAGGGAGCGAGGAGAAACCCCTGAAAAGCGCGAGGAAGCGCTCTGCCCTGCAAGCTTCGCAAACGGTGAGCGATCCGATTCCGCCCACAAAAAGGCGGCCCGGAAGACCCAGAAAGACCAGCGAATTATAACCCCCGCCATTTGGGGGATACATACGGAGGAATTTATGAGCCTGCTTGAAGCCATTTTACAGGGAATTATTCAGGGAGTGACGGAATTTTTGCCCATCTCCAGTGACGGGCATCTTTCCCTGTTTCAACATTTTACCAGTATCACAGACAGCAATTCACTCTCTTTCACCATCTTTCTGCACCTGGGGACTCTGATTGCCGTCTTCGCTTTCTTTTGGAAACCGATAGTCGGATTGGTTGTCGAATTCTTTGAAACCATCAGAGATATCTTTACCGGAAAATTTCGCTTCAAGGATATGAGCGGACGGCGGCGCATGCTGCTGATGATGATTATTTCCTTACTTCCGCTGTTGGTGGTTTTCGTTATCAAGGATAAAATTGAGGCGCTGGCCACCGATCAGGATATTATCATTGAAGGCTTATGCTTTTTATTTTCCGGCGCCTTGATTTTAGTGTCCTCCCGTTATACCGCTCCGCAGGGAGCGGGGAAAAGAGCGGAGCAGATGCGTCCCCTGGATGCGCTTTTAATCGGCATTTTACAGGGAACCGCCACTCTGCCCGGCGTTTCCCGTTCGGGAAGCACCATTTCCAGCGGATTGATGCTGGGATACGAGCGTGAGTATGCTTTTGAATATTCCTTTATTTTGGGTACGCCCGCGATTTTGGCGGCGACGATGCTGGAACTGAAGGACACCCTGACCAGCGGAGAGTCTCAGGAATGGCTGTACATTCTGGTAGGCGTGGTGGTGGCAGCCGTGGTCGGCTTTTTTGCCATCAAACTGCTGTCCAAAGTTGTCCGCTCGGGCAAGTTTAAATATTTCGGCTGGTATTGCCTTGCTATCGGCGTAATCACCCTGGTGTGCGGTATGATTGAACAAATCAGCGGCCAAACCATTCCCCAGCTGATGGGTTGGGTTGCCTGATTAATGGATATGGATGAATAAAAGAAAGGATTGAGCAGCGTGGCAGGCAGAAGAAACACCGCTTCTAAAACCAAAAAGAAGCCGGCAGCTAGAAAAACAACGACCGCCCAGCAAAAGGCATCTGCTCGGGAAATCCGGGCTGAGAATAACAAGCGCCAGGCAACCTCTGTCCTTGTATTTGCCCTTGGAATCCTCCTTCTTTTATTACTGGCCATTCCCGGTGAGCATTTGTGGGAATCTTCCAGAAAGGTCTTTTTCGGAATCTTCGGCATTTGCGCCTGGGTGTTTTCCAGCTTGTTGATTGCTGTGGCCTTTATGATCGCCTTTGACAAGCAGAAAAAGCACATGATTACCCGGATCTGGCAGACGGTGGCTTTGACCGTCATGATCACTGCCCTGATCTATACTGCTACATATCAACCCGGCTCGACTGAGTCCATTATGGACCGGATTGTCGCAGAATACGTTAAGTCCTCCCAGACCCACATGGGCTGCGGATTTGCCGGGGCTTTAATCGGGTTGCCGCTGGTTTCGGCCTTTGGGCGCAATGCGGCCATCGCCGTGGAAATTCTGGCGCTGTTTGTATTTTTGATGCTGCTTTCCGGCCGTGGGCTGGTCAATCTGGTGCAGTGGCTGATTTCTTTAAAAAATCGGCAGCGGGAGCTTCTTGAACAATACAAACAGCAGCGAGAGGAAGAATGGGAGGAAGAAGAGGAAGAGCACGAGGACGAGGTTTTCGCCATTCCTCAGGAAGCCACAGCCTCTACCGTTCTAAGCAAAAAGCAGACCAAGAAAAAATTTAACACCGATATTCCATACGAGCCTGCCGATGCTCCCGAGGCTAACACAGCCCCGGCCCCTCAGCAGGGGTTATCCGCTTCTCAGCTGGCAGACCTTCAAAATG
>JAKOTC010000046.1 GCA_029776465.1 Bacillota bacterium | reverse complement strand
TACAGCCCTTCCGGGGCGGATCCAGAATCATCACATCGGGGTTCAAACTCTCCAGTGCGGGGATGGAGCCGGGGAGCGTTGCGTCACCAGCATAGAATTCCGCGTTTGTAATGCCGTTCATAGCGGCATTTTCCTTTGCATCCGCCACTGCTTGAGGTTCAATTTCCACACCGACCAGACGCGCGGCTTTTTTGGCCATAGTCAGACCAATAGTGCCTGTCCCGCAATAAAGGTCTAAAACGGTTTCATGACCCGAAAGACCGGCCAGGTCACCGGCAAGGTTATATAAAATTTCTGCCTGCTGGGTGTTGACCTGAAAGAAGGAGAGAGGGGATATTTTAAAATCAAGCCCGCAGATTCGGTCGGTAATAAAATCACGGCCATATAACGTGATATTCTGCCGGCCGAGAATGACATTGGTTTTTTGAGGATTGATATTTAAAACTAATCCGGATAAAGCATCCCCCAATTGTTCAACCAGCATCTGAATTAAAAGTTCAGAGCGGGGAAGACGGTTTTGGGTAACCACGGCAGTAACCAAAATCTCACCGGTCCGTTCGCCCCGGCGGATATAGATATGGCGCAAAAGCCCTTTGCCGGTTTTTTCGTCATAGAGGGGCAAGGCGGTTCTGCGAATAAATTCTTCGAAAACCAGCAGAATAGTTTCAAATACTTTTGGTTGGAGCAGGCAATCCCGGATATTCACAATCCGATGGCTGTTAGGGGCAAAAAAACCGATGTTGACCGGATTGCCCTCGGACACGGGATATTGGGCCTTGTTTCGGTAACGAGGCTGATGGCAGCCGATGACAGGCAGAACAGGGACATCCAAATGACCGATGCGCCGCATACAGTCCTCAACCATCCGGCGTTTGATCTCTAACTCGTGCTCATAGTTAATATGTCGGTAGACACACCCGCCGCATTGCGAAAAAACCGGGCAGTCAATTTTAATTCGGTGGGGGGAGGAAACCGTCAGTTCTTCGATTTTTCCATATGCAAAGTTTTTTTCCACCTTTAAAATTCGGACAATGGCAGAATCTCCTTCGGCTGCGCCGGGTACAAAAACAGCCATTCCATGATGCCGGCCGACGCCATATCCGGCACTGGTGTAGCCGCTGAAAGAGAGCGAAACCAGGTCATTCTTTTTTATCTCCATATAAACCTCTTTGCTTTTTATTTTAAACTGTTTAGAAGGGATGACTATCTATATTTCCGCCATCCCCCTCTAAGGACTGAAAAATGATATATTACTCAAATTATATCATTTATTCAAAGATCAATACAACCATTCATAGTGTGTGCGAACGCCTCAAAGAAAAAACCGCCGGACAAGGCGGTTTTAGCAGGAGGCGTTTTTGCTTGAAAATTATAAAATTACCCGATTGCATTTTTTCAAAACCTCATAATAGAGGGACTCAACACTTTTTCCAAAAGTGGTGGAGGAAAAACGCTGGGCAGTCTGAAGGGCATTTTCAGATAGTTGTTTGCGATATTCGTTATCCGTTAATATTCTGGCCACAATTTCGGGAACCTCCTCGTCATTGACAAAGATGGCACCGTTTACGCCGTCGTTGACCACATCCAAGATGCTTTCATCTTTTTTTGCAATAACGGGCAGACCGGCGGCCATAGCCTCGATATAAGTAAGCCCCTGGGTCTCGGTAGTGGAGGCGCTGATAAAGGCGTCCCCAATCTGATAATAAAGACCGATTTTTGAATAGGGGACTAATCCGGTGAAGATGACTTTATCCTGAATGCCGAGATCGGATACCAAGTCTTCCAGACCGGAACGGGCAGGACCATCTCCAACCGCCACAAATTTGGCGTTTGGAAGACGCCGGAACAGTTCCGGCAGTTGCCGTATCACAACGTCCAGGCTTTTTTCTTTGGCCATTCTTCCGACGTATGCCAAAACCGGTGCCTCAGGACTGATGCCATATTCTTTTCGCAGTTCATTCCGCTGCTCGATTGTATAGCAGGCCGGGTTGAAATGATCGATTTTTATGCCGGTGGGGATAACGCTGATAGGAGGCTTGATTTCATACTCCTCCAAAACCTCTTTGGTTTTCAGTGTCGGGGCAATTACGGCATTGCATTTATCACAGAAATTTTTGGTGATCAATTTTGCAACCCCGTCGGTTAATTTTCCGGAGTAGCCAACGGTGATATAGTGGGCGTAATCTTTGTACATGGTGTGATAGGTATGCACAACTGGAAGGTCTAAATTATCAGACATCAGCCTTGCAAAAATGCCAAGAGAAAATTCGGTTTGCGTGTGGATAATATCCAGCCCCAGTTCCCTGGCAGTGCCATACGCCTTCCTGGAATAAGGGACACCTACGCGGCACTTGGGGAAAAAAATAAAGGGAACGCTTTTAAGCCGGTAAGTATTTGGTTCATTATTTTGTGTGTTGGGATCGGTAGTTGTAAACACATACACCTCATGCCCCAGCTTTTCAAGTTCTTCCCGAAGCATAAGCGTGGAAACGGCAACGCCGTTCACCTGCGGGGGATATGTGTCAGTAAATAGGCCGATTTTCATATTGACCTCCAACTCCTTGTCCTGCTTTATCATAAATAACAGTTGTCGTTTATTTTTACATTGAGGCTGACACCATGCATTCAGAGTGCTGGGTGGACCGGCCCCAAACGGCACCATTGCCTCAAGTTTACTTTGAAAAATTGTAACATATGCCAAAGGTATAGTCAAGAGAGTGTGGAATTAATTTACTTTTGATCATGCCTCATCGCTTTAGATAAAAGTGTTCTTATATAATAATGTTGTGGATTTGTTGAAACTTTTGGTATTGAGTGTTATAATGAATCCAAAGGACGGAAAGGATGTGCGGTATGAGAAGGACGGGAATCGCTTTGACGCAAGGCGCGTTTAAAGCCGAGTGGATCTGGGCGGAACAGGACAAGCCAAATCAGATGCTGTGTTTTCGAATGGTTTTTCATTTAAAAGACCGATTGAAACATGTTCCTGCTTATGTATCTGCCGAAACCCGGTTCCGTATCTGGGTCAATGGACAAATTGCGGTTTACGAGGGCGGTACGCATCGCGAATCCATGCCCGGCTGTGGCTATTATCATACCATCGAGCTGGCGCCTTTTTTACATATTGGCAAAAATCTGATTGCCGTTCAGGTATGGTATTGGGGAAACGGTGGGAGAAACAATGTCGACAGCGGGGCAGGAGGGCTGTTTTTTGACTGTCCGGCGCTTGGTTTAAAAACGGAGGACTGGAAGGTTCGAGAGCATCCCGCCTGGTGTGAGGTGCAACCGCCCAAAACATCCCATCTCTATGGGGGGCATGACACCGGCTGGAACGCGTTGCTGGATATTGAAGGATGGATGCTTCCGGATTACGAGGACAGCGATTTTGTACCGGTGACCCCGAAGGGCGCTTATCCCGCTCATCCATGGGGATATCTTTATGAAACTCCGATACCCTTGATGGCATATTCGGATATTCAGCCCTATAAAACACTGATTTTTGAGAATAATCTTGTGAGAGCCAATCTGCCCTATGCCGCCCATGTGACTCCCTGGTTTAGGGTGGATGCGAAAGCAGGGAAGACGATTACCATCCATACCGACCGCTGGGAGGTTCACGGCGGGCCGGGGGATGAGGAGCATGTCTACCATGGCCATAAGATTGAATATATTACCCGCGAGGGTATTCAGGAATTTGAACCCTTTGACTGGTTTTTTGGTGAGGAGGTGCTGTATCATCTCCCCGACGGAGTGAAGCTTTTAGAGGCAGGCTGGCGGGAAAGCGGTTACCCCGCCAAAAAATCCGGGGTATTTAAAAGCAGCGACGTGGCTCTGGATAAGCTAGTGCAGAAATCCTCCCAGACTCTTTTTGTTTGTATGCGGGAAAATTACATGGACTGCCCCGACCGGGAGCGGGGGCAATGGATTGGGGATGTCAGCAGCCAAGTTCCTCAGACCTTTTATGCCCTTGACCGCAATGCGGATAATTTGACAAAAAAGGCAATCCGCGATTTTATCCATTTGCGAAGAGGGGATTATCTGGTGGGCAATGTGCCGGGTCAGCATGCCTGTGAATTGCCCTCTCAATCCCTGAATGCCGTCTCCGACATTGGGATGATTATGGCCTATGCCTGGTTTTCAGGGGATTTATCGGTGCTCGAGTTGGCTTATCCCGCCATTAAAAACTACCTTAATCTCTGGGAGATTACCTCGGACGGGAGATTGATTGCCCGAAAAGGGGATTGGCAGTGGTATGACCATCAAAACGCCATTGACGGCGAGGTTTTGGAATACGGGTGGTATTTGCTTGCTCTGACGGGCGCAAAGCGTATGGCCCAAATGCTGTCGCTGCCCGATGTGGCGGAATATGATATGAAGATATCGGCCCTTCGATATACCGCCTCTCGCCTCTTTTGGGACGGAGCCGGTTTCCGCTCGGAATCATTCGCCGCCCGGCAGGGGAATCTCTATGACGACCGGGCTCAGGCGCTTGCCATCCTGTCCGGAATCGCTTCGGGCAAAAAAATAGCCTGCGCCGCGGACCAATTAAAAACCTCCTTGTATTCAACGCCTTATATGGAGTATTATGTGCTGAAGGCTCTTTTTATGGCGGGACGGGATGATCAGGGCGTTTGGCGAATGATGAAACGATATGCTCCCCTAATTGAAAATGAAAACTCCACCCTTTGGGAGGACTTCTCGGTGCTCGGCACCCGAAACCACGCCTGGTCCGGCGGGCCGCTGACGATCGCATATCAGTATCTGGCGGGTATTTCACCCCTGAAACCCGGATTTGAAAGGGTTTTAATTGCCCCCTCGCCGGCAGCGCCGGACAAAATGAATGTCACGGTTCCTTCACCCCGGGGGTATATTCGCTTAAAAGTTGAAAAAACTTCTTCCGGTTATACCATGTCGGCTAAGCTTCCGGATGACTGCGCCGGGATTATAGGTTTTCCCGTCGCTTCGCTTCCCGCCAACTATAAGCTGACTTTGGATGAATCCGTTTCAGCCCTTCCCAATGGAGCCTTTTGCCCGGATGTTCCCCTTTGTGCCCGCCCCATACCGCAGGAAAGTTATCTGTTGTTTGCTGCTGACGGCGGAAGTTTTACAATTGAAGCCAAAATTGATTAAAATAGCCCAAAGCCGCCCATACTGCTAATGCACGGATCCTTTTAACGGAAGAAGGATCGGCATCAGATGGGAGGCATTGTTTTGAAAATCGCTAAATATCGTATTTTAACTTTTTCTCTTCTTTTTGGCTTACTTATTTCAATTACCGCTTCTATGATTCAATTTTCTGCCGACTGTGATCGCCTGAGACCCGGTTTTCTTCGGCTGCATATACTGGCCAATTCGGACAGCCCGGAGGATCAGGCTGCCAAGCTGGCCGTTCGCGACCGGCTGCAGACGGAGTTTGCGGGGCTGTTCTCCGATGCCAACAGCGAATCCCAGGCTGAAGAAGTTGCTTTGGCGAACCTTGAAATGCTGAAGGCTGCCGCAGAGGACGAACTGGAGAAAGTCGGCCGCCCCGCAGAGGTAACGGTAAAACTGGTCGACCGTTTTTTTACCACCACGGAATATGAGGATTTTGTTCTGCCTGCAGGGCAATACCGGGCTTTACAGGTCAGCATCGGAGAGGCAGAAGGGCGTAACTGGTGGTGTGTGGCCTTCCCGCCCCTCTGTTTGCCCGCTGCCACCCAGGGGGAACAACCCGTCATGCTGACTCCGCGGGAGGAAAAACTCCTTCAGAAGTCCGGAGGATACCAACTGAAATTTAAAATTGTTGAAATTTATCAGCAATTGAAAAACAAGCTTTCGGGAAACAAATAGCAGGTTGGCAATTGATAGGTGCATAAGAAATACGCCCAATGCTGCGCACAAATAAGCGAGGAAGTGCTTTGTTTGTTATAAACCATGCCTTTTCTGTACACCTTTTAAAGTGGTATGATAAACCTGCAATTCTCGTTTTATCAGACGGAAGGGTCGGCTTGAATTTTTGAAAGGTTTATGGTATAATAACTTAACTAAAGAATTTTGTAAAGAGCCTGACGAACGGTTACCGGCCTGACGCTGGCTTTAAAATAAAGATGGAAACGAGGGTGAACAGATGGCTGAAGCAAAAACCCCGGTTAAAAAGCAACTGACCTATCTGGGCAAACCGATGGTGCGCTCGGGAAATACGATTTATTACGGCGATCCGACTGATAGCTGCATTATTGAGCTTCAGATTCTTGAGACCAAAAAGATCGGAGATGTAGATG
>JAKOTC010000007.1 GCA_029776465.1 Bacillota bacterium | reverse complement strand
TTTTTTAAGCTGCAAACTTGCCATATTTCCATCTCCTTTGGTTTTCCTTTATTGATTCGGTTTTCACTATTGTACAACACAAATGTCAAATAAGCAAGCAGAAAGGACCATTTTTGGATATTTTTGCTTGATGGGTCGGTGCAGATTTTGATATGGCATAAACCGATTATAAAACCGTCGGGTGATGAAATGATGCAAATTTCGAGAATATTGGATGATATAAAAAACCGGTTGAAGGGTTTCCCTTCAACCGGTTAATTTATTTTAATTTACTTTGCGAAAGCCAGCTCAACAGTGTCACGGGCAATCAAAAGCTCTTCGTTGGTGGGAATGACCAATACCTTTACCTTAGAGCCGTCCTTAGAGATTTCGCCCTCTTTGCCGAACTTCATTTCGGCGTTTTTCTGTGCGTCAAACTCAATGCCCATAAACTCCATGCCGGTGCAGACCGCCTCACGGAAGTTGGGGGCATTTTCGCCGATGCCGCCGGTAAATACCACGACATCCAAACCGCCCATGCTGGCAGCCATGGCAGCCAGGTATTTCTTAACGGAGGCGCGCTGCTGCTCCTGAGCCATTTTCACCCGCTCGTTTCCGGATTCTGCAGCGGCCGTATTGTCGCGCTCGTCGCTGGAGACACCGCCCAGGCCTATAACGCCGGATTTCTTATTTAAGATATCATTCACCTGCTGGGTGGTGAGGTTTTCTTTTTCCATCAAGGTGGTCACGATGGAGGGGTCAATGGAACCGCAGCGGGTGCCCATCACAACGCCTTCCAAGGGAGTGAGACCCATGGTGGTATCCACGGACTTGCCGCCGTCAACCGCGGCGATGGAAGAACCGTTGCCCAGATGGCAGGTAACGATCTTCAGCTGGGACACATCCTTGCCCATCAGCTCAGCGCAGCGAGCGGTAACAAAGCGGTGAGAGGTGCCATGGAAACCGTACTTGCGGATTTTATATTTCTCATAATACTCATAAGGGATGGCATACATATAATTTTTTGCGGGCATGGTCTGATGGAAGGCGGTATCGAATACTGCCACCTGGGGAACGGATTCGCCAAAGACCTTCAGGCAACCCTCAACGCCCTGAATGCAAGCAGGGTTGTGGAGCGGCGCAAGGCTGGACAAAGCAGAAACCTCTTTGATCACTTCGGGCGTGATGAGGATGGACTTGTCGAAGAGGTCGCCGCCGTGAACGATGCGATGTCCAACGGCTTTGATCTCGGAAACATCCGAAATTACCGCATACTCGCCGGTTGTCAGGTTTTTAACCAGTGTGGCAAAGGCTTCGACATGGTTGGCCATTGGAATCTCGGCTTTGTTGATCTCCTTTCCGTCAGCATTTTTCTGGGTGTACCGGCCGTCGATGCCGATGCGTTCACAAATACCTTTGGAAAGAACCTTTTCGTTCTCCATGTCAAAAAGCTGGAACTTAAGAGATGAACTGCCTGCGTTGATTACAATGACCTTCATATTTTCCTCCTGAATATAAAACCGGATTTTTTTCGCTTTATCCGGATTTTGGGGTTTGATTTTGCCTTTTTTGTGATATAATGAACTCAAATCCTCCGCAGATGCCGGATGGATGAATCCTGTGGGAACAGCCGGAATCCATGGCGAGAATTCGGGTTATAATGAAAACGCAGTCCGCATGGAGCATTTTTCGCCCCACACAAGACCCAAACACTATTTTATAATAATATGCGCCATTTTTCAAGTGGAAAATATAAAATTCCCCGCAAATTTAAAAGAATTTCGCCAAACGGCATTTCGGCGCTTCCACTTTATTGAAAATGCCGTTGCCTGCCGGCGTTTGTACAGACTTTAGACATAAGTGAATGGTAGTTAAATATGAAAATTGCAGGAATTATTGCAGAATACAATCCTTTTCATAACGGGCACGCCTATCACCTCGCCCAAACCCGGGCGGCGGGTGCCGACCTGGTGGCGGTGGTGATGAGCGGAAACTTCGTCCAGCGGGGCGGCCCGGCCCTCTGCGACAAGTGGACAAGGGCAAAAATGGCCATGGAGGCCGGCGCCGATCTGGTGGTCGAGCTTCCGGTCTATTGGGCCATGGCCCCCGCCGAACGGTTTGCCATGGGCGCCGCTCGGATCTTGGCCGCGCTGGGAATCAATCTCCTCAGCTTCGGATGTGAATCCGGCTCGGCGCTCCCCTTGGCGGAAGCGGCGGAAAGCATGAGAAGCGAAGCCTTTCAAAGCAGGCTGAAAGCCGCCCTGAGCAAAGGGATCAGTTATCCCCGGGCGGTATCCGAGGCGGCCGGAAAATACTCCCCTCTCCTGCAAACCCCCAACAATGCCCTGGCCATTGAATACATCCTGGCTTTCAGCCGATTAAACTGGCCGGTGGAGTTGCTGGGCGTTTCCCGCTCCGTTCCTCATGACAGTAATCAGACCGCCGAAGGCATCGCCTCGGCTTCCCATCTCCGCTTTCTGATTGAGAACTCCGGGGCGGAGAGCGTAACTGAATTTATGCCCCCTTATGCTTGGCGCCTGCTGAAGGAGGCTGTGGATAAGGGCACCGCCCCTGCCTCCCCCGCCCGGCTGGAAAGGGCGCTGCTGGCGGCTTTACGAACCATGACCCCGGCGGATTTTATCCGTCTGCCCGACGTGAGCGAAGGGCTGGAGAACCGGCTTGTCAAAGCGGCATCCGCCCCTTCCATGGAGGAGTTTTACAGCCTCGCCAAATCCAAGCGGGTGATTCATGCCCGGCTTCGACGGATTGCATGGTCGGCTTTGCTGGGGGTATATAAGGATCAACTGCCCCCTCTTCCCCCTTATATCAAACCGCTGGCCCTGAATGAAAAGGGAGCTCAGCTTCTCAACCATGCAGCCCATCACCGGCTTTCACTCCCCGTCTATGCCAAGCCGGCGGCCATCCCCAAAACTGGTGAAGCCGCCCAGGTCTTCAAATTGGAGTGCCGGGCCACCGATTGTTTCTCTCTTGCCCTGCCCTCTGTTTTACCCGGCGGACTGGAGTTTTTACGCTCCCCCCTCTTCTTCCCCTCCGCCCCGTCATTCCTTCAACAATACAGTGAATAAATTGTAAAGGAGATATGTATATGGAAACCACATTTAAAATCGAATCATTTTTAAATTTCGGAAGAGTTTTAGCCCTCTCAAACGGAAAGATTGACTTGAAGGTCACTCTGGACATCGGTCCCCGTATCATCTATTGCGCCCTGCCCGGCATGGAAAACGTCATGTTCGAGGACATCGAGCGGAATGTCAAGAGAGATGTCAACATGGATGCCCGGATGAAGGCTTTTGGAGAGGATGCCTGTTGGTACATCTACGGCGGCCACCGCGTCTGGTTCTCACCCGAAGAGTGCCCCCATTGCTATTATCCCGATAACGAGCCCATTGAGTGGCGCCAGGAGGGGGACTGGTTTATTTTCACTCCCCCCGTTCAAAAACTGACTCAGTTCCAGTTTGAAATGCGGGTCTGCCTGGACAAGCGGAAGGCCGCTGTAAAGGTGGTCCATTCCCTGACCAACGGCAGCAACGGCATCCGCACCATCGCTCCCTGGGCGCTGACGGTGCTGGCCCCCGGCGGGCTGG
>JAKOTC010000045.1 GCA_029776465.1 Bacillota bacterium | reverse complement strand
CCCTTCCCCCGCTTCAGCAAGACCGATATAAAAATAAGCCTTCGGTTTAACCCGAAGGCTTTTGTTTTCAGTAGGCTTTTATTTTCAGTTTTCCAGCAAGGCAAGCAGCTCCTGTTCGTTTAGGACTTTAATGCCCAGCTCATTGGCTTTGGTCAGCTTGCTGCCGGCCCCTTCACCCGCCACCACGTAGCTGGTCTTTTTGGAGACGCTGCCCGCCGCTTTGCCGCCCAGGCGCTCAATCCATTCCTCATATTCCCGGCGTTCCCGTGAAAGGCTTCCGGTGAGGACAAAGGTCAAACCGGCCAGCTTATTTCCCGTGGGCTCGACGGTACTGTTCATGTTTACACCGGCGGCTTTCAGCTTCTCAATCAGTTCCCGGTTTTTGGGGTGAGCAAAATACTCCACCACGCTGTCGGCCATGATGCCGCCAAACCCCTCTACCGCAGAAATAGCCGTACGATCCGCATTCATCAACGCTTCCATACTGCCGAACCGTTTGGCGAGAAGAGCCGCCGCCCTCTGGCCGATATGGCGGATTCCCAGACCGTAAACCAATTTGCTGAGGTCGTTGCTCTTACTTTTCTCGATGGCGGCCAAGAGATTTTGTGCCGACTTATCCCCTGTCCGTTCCAGGGATAAAAGCTGCTGGGCAGTCAGATGATACAAATCCGCTGGGGAGTGAACCAGCCCTGCGCTCAGCAGCTGATTGATCATCGCCGGTCCGAGACCTTCGATATCCATGGCATCCCGGGAGGCAAAATGAATCAGTCCCCGGGAGATCTTGGCCGGACATTCCTCATTGACACACCGCAGGGCAACACCCGACTCGTCCCGAACCGCCTCCTGCCCGCAGGCGGGGCAGTTTTGCGGCAGCCTGTAAACCGGATTGCCCGAGGAAAAGGCTATTCCCACAATTTCCGGAATGATATCCCCTGCCTTGCGCACCTTGATAATATCCCCGAGGGCAAGACCCTTTTCATTGATAAAATCCTGATTGTGCAGGCTGGCGCGGGACACCGAGGTGCCCGCCAGAAGGACCGGCTCAAATACGGCGGTAGGGGTCAATACACCCGTGCGGCCTACCTCTACTTCGATGTCCAACAATTTGGTTTCCTTGATTTCCGGCGGATACTTAAAAGCCGCCGCCCAGCGCGGGAATTTGGAGGTACTGCCCAGCAAGCGGCGCTGGGCCAAATCGTCCACCTTGATGACTGCGCCGTCAATATCAAAAGGATATTCATGCCGCTTCTCGCCGATGGCTTTGATTTCTTCAATGGCCTCTTGAATGGAATTCGTCAGCCTGGCATGAGAGGTGGGAAAACCCAGCTCGGCCAAATATTGCAGCGATTCGGTGTGGCCGGACAGTTCCTTCCCGCTGCACTGCTGAACGTTAAAAATAATCACATCCAGTTTGCGGCTTTTGGTGATCTCACTGTCTTTTTGGCGCAGAGAACCGGCCGCGGCGTTGCGGGGATTTTTAAAGGGCTCCTCGTCGTTATCCAGCTGCATTTTCACCAACTCGGCAAAGGCGGTCTTAGGCATAAACACTTCGCCCCGAACCTCTAAAAATTCCGGCGCATTTTTCAGACGCTTGGGAATCGAGGAAATGGTCATCAGATTTGCGGTGACATCTTCACCCGTACGCCCGTCGCCCCGGGTGGACCCTCGAACAAAACGGCCGTTTTCATATTCCAGAGAAACCGACAATCCGTCCACTTTGGCCTCCACCGCATATAAGGGTGCGGGAACCACCGACCTTACCCGGCGGTCAAAATCAATCAGTTCCTCAAAGGAAAAGACATCCTGCAGGCTTTCCATGGGAACCTGATGAACAACAGGAGAAAAAAGCCGGGAAGGCTCGCCACCGATCTTGCGAAGGGGTGACTCTGCCGCCAGCTCTGGAAAGGCTTTTTCGATCTCTCTGAGTTCGCGCACTAAGGTATCATATTCATAATCCTCAAGGCTGGGATTATCCAGATTATAATATTCGTCATTGGCTTTTAAAATGATTTCTCGCAGTTCGGCCGCGCGTTTCTCCGCCGATGCTTTATCCATTCCGATCCTTCCTTATCATCCGAGTTATTGGATATCCTAGCCAGGTTTCGTGGCACCGAAGTCGATGACATCCCCATCATTAAAATCTCCGTTGAAATTGGTGTAGGCATCGGGTACTGCGCCTACAATAATAGTTTGAGCAATGGTAAAATCGTTGGTCACGCTGACGGTGGTGGAGAGGTTGCCCGGAATGATAATCGAAACCACCGCCGTAATCTCCGCTATCATTTCATGCTTGGTCTGATTAATGCCGGCAGAGGAAAAGTTGTTCTTCAGATTGGTGGTCACGGTTCCAAGCGGAATCACCTTAACGGGAATTTTCGGACCACGGCCGAAGGTCAATTCAGAGCCGATCAAGGTTCCGATGGCAACTTGAATTGTCTGTTCCTGTACGCTGGCGAGTTTCTCCTGAACCACAGCCGTCAGTTCGGATTTCAAAGCGTTGATTGCGGCAATGTTGGTTCGCAAAACTGCTACATTTCCATCACCGGTTTTTTCGGTGTAGATTAAATCGCCATATCGGATTGCCGCATCGGCCATCGTATCCGAAACCGCGGAGGTAATCGCAATATTGGAGATATATTTGGCCTGGTTGGAGGCAATCTGAACCAACAGGGGGCGAAACCGGGCATTGAAAAGTAAAAGAAGCCCAACGAGAATAGCGGGAATGATTAAAAGTTTATAATGAATTTTTATTTTTTTTCGTCTGGGTTTTGAGGGAGCCGCGGGTGTCGGTCGTTTCCACTTCCATGGACGTATCCGAAAAATTGGCATATCCTCACCTCGTTATCATGCCGTAGGTCAGTATATGCTAAAGCCGGCCTCTTTTATGACAAAGGACGGCAAAATTTTCATTCAGCCGTCCTCATTGTTTATGAAATTAGTTCCTTCACTTATTCAGCGGAATTCTGCTCGTCAGAAGTCTCAGCAGTCTCGGTTGTTTCGGTCTCAGCCTCATCCTCGGAAAGAGCGGCTTTGATGGAAAGGCTGACCTTCTGCTTCTCGAAATCAATTTCGATAATCTTGGCATTTACCACCTGACCGACGGAAAGGACGTCTGCGGGCTTCGCCACATGCTTATTGGCAATCTGGGAAACATGAATCAGACCTTCCACACCGGGAATCACCTCGGCAAAGGCGCCATAGGTCATCAGGCCGGTGATCTTAACGGGAACAACCTGGCCGACGGAAAATTCGCTGGCCATTCTGCTCCAGGGGTTGTCCTCATCTTTCTTATAACCCAGGGAGATGCGTTTTTTCTCGGGATCCAGTTCTTTAATATAAACGGTGATCACATCACCCACATTCACAACTTCTTTGGGGTGATTGATGCGCTGCCAGGACAGCTCGGAACGGTGGACCATTCCGTCAACGCCGCCCAGATCAACAAAGGCGCCGAAAGAGGTCAGGGATTTGACTGCGCCGGTATAAACATCGCCCACTTTGGCAGTCTCCCAGAATTTCGATTCTGCTTCTTTGGCCAAGGCGCGGGACGCAGCACGGATGGAACCGACTGCACGTTTACGGCGCTGGTCAACTTCAATAATCTTTAAAGAGACATTCTTTTTCAACAGGTCTTCCAGGTTGCCTCCACGGGCAACACCGCTTTGAGAAGCAGGAACAAAGACGCGTACGCCGTCACAATTGACAAGCACACCGCCCCGGATCACATCAATGACATTGCCGTTTAAAATCGTGTCATTTTCACTTGCAGCGACAATGTTGTCCCAGTTTTTGATAGCATCAATACGACGCTTCGAAAGCATGATGGTGCCTTCCTGATCGTTGGTTTTCAGCACCAACAGTTCAAGCTCATCGCCGACGCTGACAACATCAGAGGGTTTGGCATTAGGATCGTTGGTCAGTTCCGACAGGGGGATATAACCGGCCTGTTTTCTGCCGACATCCACCGACACTTCGTTCGGGTAGATCGCCGTAACGATGCCCTTTACTCTCTCCTCTTTATTCAATCTTTTAAAAGACTCTTCCAATGCTTCTGCAAAGTCAAATTCTTCAACCTCGCGTCTGTTCTCGTCCATTCTGTGTAGTACCTCCTGTATAATGTTAGACGGGGTTGATGCTCCTGCCGTAACCCCAACATGACGCTTGCCATGCAATTGTTCCAACGGCAATTCTGCGGCATTTTCGATCCAAAAGCTATCGGTCAGCTTGCTGCATATCTCATATAGCTTGGCGGTGTTGGAACTCCCCCGTCCGCCGATGACGATCATGGCGTCGCACTTCTCAGCGAGTGCTGCCGCTTTTTTTTGCCGATTTTCCGTTGTCCTACATATTGTATCAAAAACTCCGGCATTTGTACAGTACCTTAGAGCAATTTTCTCACATTTTTTCCACTCAGAAACGGAAAATGTGGTTTGAGAAACCAATTTTATCCCTTTTTTTAGGATTTCCGGATGCTTTTGAAAAAGCTCTTCAAGCTCCTCTGCGGATGAAAATACCAAATAGGGGCAGCGCGCATAGCCGATAATCGCAACAACCTCCGGGTGTTTAGGGTTTCCAGCCAGAAGCAAAAAATCCGTATCCGGGTCAAATTCGGAAACAAGCCTGTGAATTTTGCTCACGCTGGGACAGGTGGCATCGCAAAAGTCGGCTCCTTTTTGTTCCAGCTGTTGATACACCGACGGCGTCACCCCATGGCTTCTCAACACAACCGTGTAATCCTCGGGGATTTCAGCCACCGATTCCACAATCAAAACCCCGCGGGATTGCAGTTCGGCCAGAAAATCCGGGTTGTGGACCAGCGGTCCTAATGTACAAACCTTTTTGCCTTCCTCCAGCAGTTTCTCAACCTTCTCCACCGCCAGCTTCACACCATAGCAGAAACCGCAGTCGGGCATGACGGTAACTTTCATATTGCCTCCAAATTATGATGAAACACCTTTTGCATATTTATTCTTTTAAACAGAGCCGTTTTTTAATTCTGCGATTTTCTGCATCACCAAATCCGCGCAAGCCTGATAATCCCGCTTGTCTCCGGTGGGTTCGCCAAAATCGGCTTGTGTCAAAACCGGGCCGAACCGGATAATGGTTTTTTTGAAAGGCCCCGGACGTTTTTTGCAAATAATGGCCGCCGGAAGCACCGGCGCACCAGTCTGGCGCAAAATCAGTCCCACCCCGGCTTTTCCCTTTCCGAGCTGCAAATCCTTGGAACGATGCCCCTCCGGAAAAATGCAAAGGGTTCTCCCCAGCTCCACCACCGACTTGGCCGCCTTAATCGCCGCGGTATCCCCTTTTCCCCGATGGATGGGGATGGCGCCCAGGGACCGGATCAGCGGAGCTAACAGCGGCACTCGGAAAAGCTCGGCTTTGGCCAGATAGTGAATGGGACGGTTGTGGGCAGCCCCCAGAATAATCACGTCATTCATGGAAAGGTGGTTAGAGCAGAGGATCAGCCCGCCGTCTTTGGGCAGGTTTTCACGCCCCTCCACCTTCACCCGATACAACCCGAGCAGCAATCCGCCGAGGGTTTTCTTTAAAAAAGAGAAGAATGTCAAATTCGAAAACTGCTTTTTCATAAACTCCGACTCACCAAACTGTTCTCTTGAATAAGCAGACCATTCACACGTGAGAACCGTTCGGTTGAAAATTGCCCCCTTTAATGATGGAATGAGCCCTTTTTAATATTGAAGACCCAAAGCATCCAATCGGTCGGTGATCAGTTTTTTCAGCTGATACAAGGATTTCTCAAAGGAATTCCCGGTGGTGTCCAGCAGCAAAGCACCTTCCGCCGGTTTCAGGGGCGCAATTGCCCTGTTGCTGTCCTGCGCATCCCTTTGAATGACTTCCCGCAGCACATCTTCATAAGAAACCTGAAGCCCTTTCTGTTCCAGCTCATGATATCGACGCTTTGCCCGGTCCTCCGGTGAGGCGGTGAGAAAAATTTTCACCTGCGCATCGGGCAGCACCACCGTTCCAATGTCACGGCCGTCCATCAGCACATTATTCTCACGGGCCGTTTTTCTCTGCAGTTCCAGCAAATAGGCTCTGACAGCCGGACGGGCCGATACAGTGGAGGCTGCCATGGAAACCTCGGGGGTGCGGATTTTGTCACTGACATCCTCTCCGTCCAGATAGATCTTTTGCTTGCCGTTCTCTATGGACATGGCGATTTTGCATTCATTGATTGCGCCGTCAATCTGCTCCGCCGTCATCCCTGTTCCGAATTTGCTCAACATAAACAGGCCGACGGTTCGATACAGCGCTCCGGTATCAATATATAAAAAACCCAGCTCAGAGGCAATCCGCTTTGAAAGGGTACTTTTGCCCGCACCCGCAGGCCCGTCAATCGCAATCGAAATCATATTTTCAGCCTTTCCTTTTCATTTTTCCACGCAAACCGCATTTCCGGCGGCACGCCCGGTGCAAAATGCGATTTGAAGATTATACCCGCCCGTATAAGCATCCAAATCCAGCACCTCGCCTGCAAAATACAATCCCGGCACCAGTTTGGACTGCATGGTTTTAGGGTCAATCTCCTTAACCGAAACACCGCCCGCCGTCACAATGGCCTCCTCCACCGGTCGAAAGCCTGACACGGTGAGCGGCAGCGACTTCAGCAGCGACACAAGCTTCTGCCGTTCTTCTTTGGTCACATTGTTAAGCTTTTTATCCGGCGCTATACCGGACAGCTTCACAAGAACCGGTTCAAGGCTTTTAGGCAGGAGTTTCACCAGCCCGTTTGCGAAAATCCGGTTGGGCATTTCGGCGAAATCCCGCAGCACCCGATCGTCCAGTTTTTCCGCCGACAAGCCCGGCTTCAGGTCGATCATAAGAGAGTATCGGCCGGATTCCATGGGGCGCATGCGGGCGCTGGCCGATAAAACCAATGGGCCGCTGACCCCGAAATGGGTAAACAGCATCTCGCCCAGTTCTTGAAAGATTATTTTCTTTTTGAGGTTATCCCTTACCGAAAGAGTTACATTTTTTAAAGAAAGCCCCTGAGCCTCTGCCGGCCAGTTCTCTGCGCATTCCAGCGGAACCAAGGAGGGTTCCGGCGGCACAACCGTATGACCCAGCATCCGGGCAAACCGATAACCATCGCCGGTGGAACCGGTTTTGGGGTAGCTGACCCCACCCGTCGCAATAATTACCGAGCGGCTGTTTATTCTGCCCTCTGAGGTCTCAAGCTGAAAACCCTGTTCCGAATTTACAATGCTTTTCACTGAGGCCCGCAGAATGAGAGCTCCCCGTGATTTTGCGAATCCGATCATCGCATCCGCCACATCCCCGGCTCTATCGGAAACCGGAAACACCCGGCCGCCCCGCTCCGTTTTTAACGGGACACCCAGGGACTCAAAAAAAGCCATCGTCTCTTTCGGCGGAAAGGCCGAGGCGGCGCTGTATAAAAAACGGTGATTGGAAACCACCGATTCCAAGAACTCGGAGAGGGTGCAGTCGTTGGTGAGATTGCAGCGCCCCTTGCCTGTGATGCGAAGCTTCAGGGCCGGACGTTCGTTTTTTTCCAAAACCACTACATTCAGTCCCCTGCCGGCTGCTGTCCCCGCCGCCATCAAGCCGGCAGGGCCGCCGCCGATAACGGCTACATCTGCTGATTTTATATCCATTAACTTATCCTTCCGACTTTTCGTAAATCTGGTATTCTTCCCAGATGCGTTCCAGCTTCGCAAAGGTCTGGATGACCTCGTCCCGCCGCTTCTGCCCAAGGGCCACAATCAGGGCGTTGATCAGAGAAAGGGGCGCAGTCAGCGAATCCACCACTGAAATCATGTCGCTGGCGGCAATCAGCACATGGTTTGCCACTTCGGCAATCGGCGCCGAACGGCTGTCGGTGATGGCAATGACGCTGGCTCCCATATTGGAAGCATAGGTCATGGCTTTATAAGTCTGCTTTGAATACCGGGGAAAGCTGATGCCGATCACGGCATCCTCCTTGCTGACCCGAATAATCTGCTCGAACACCTCGCTGGAGGTTGCCGCATGAACCATGTGCACATTATCAAACATCTCATTCAGATAAAAACCCAGAAAGTTAGCAAGGGCACCGGAACTGCGCACGCCAAGTATGTATATCTTGCGTGCAGCAACTATGACGTCAACCGCATTGGCAAAATCCTCGCGGGAAGTGGTTTCCAGCGTACGCTTGATTCTTTCGATATCAAGACTCAGCACCCGGTCAATCAGCTCTCCGGTACCGATCTGAGTGTCAGCCATTTCAAAGCGCTGAACGGATGTCAGCTTGTTGCGAATCAGTTCCTGCAGAGAACTTTGCAGTTCGGGATATCCTTCATATCCCAAAAGGGATGCAAAACGCACAACCGTCGATTCACTGACGCCGACGGTTTGGCCAAGCTTTAAAGCCGTGTAAAATGCAGCCTTGTCATAATGATTTAATATATAGTTAGCAATCAGTTTTTGTCCCTTTGACATATTCGGCAAAGCGGCTTGAATTCTATTCAATA
Organism: Bacillota bacterium; assembly: GCA_029776465.1. Lineage (GTDB taxonomy): Bacteria > Bacillota > Clostridia > Oscillospirales > JAKOTC01 > JAKOTC01. Next base: position 15 of record JAKOTC010000045.1, on the reverse strand, counting down.
AATCACGCGGCATAT
>JAKOTC010000044.1 GCA_029776465.1 Bacillota bacterium | reverse complement strand
GAGGAGGCGGCGGGGATCGCCAAGCACCGCTACCGCCGGGAGGAAGCCGAGCGCAGCCTGGAAAAGGCGGGGGAGAACCTGGTTCGGCTGAAGGATATTTTAAATGAACTGGAAAGCCGGGTCGGCCCCTTGGCCGAGCAGGCCGAAAAAGCCAAGAAGTACATCGCTTTGTCCTCCAGAAAGCGGGAGCTGGAACTGGCGATCTGGACCAAAAACGCCGAGAAGGCCGGGCAGACGGTGGAGGAGCTTCGCCATAAAACCGACCTGGTCAAGGCCCAGCTGGCAGAGTGCGAGATTCGGCTCGGCCAGTGCGAGGAAGAAACCCAGCGTCTCTTCAGAGAGACCCAGAAAATCAATGCGGCCATTGATGAGAAACGGAGAGCGGCGGAGGGATGGCGGGAAAACGCCGCCCATGCCCGCAATGAGGTGGAACTGCTGCGGGGCGAACAGCGCCACCGCCTGTCGGATATCGAGCGCATCAAGGGGCAGATTGCCGAGCTGGTCAGTCAGATGAACCAGTCGGAGGAGCAGACCGCCCAGCGCAAAGACCTTCTCCGGGCAAAGACCGCCGAGGCCGAGACTATCCAGGCAGAGATCGAAGCGGTTTCGGCTCAGCTCAGCAAGCTGGAGGCCGAAGCCGGAACCCTTGAAAAGGATTTTCTGCAGCTTGCCAAAACCATTGAGGACCAGACGGCGGCCCTGGCCGATCTGCGGGTTTCCAAGGCCCGAACCCTGACGGAAGTTGAGGGCCTGAAGCTGCGGACGGCGGAAACCAAAACCGACATATAAGCCAAAAAGGCCGCAATTTTGGAGATCCGAGAGGAGATCAATCTGCTGCAGGCCGATTTAAACGAGAGCGCCGAGTCCCTTCAGCGCCGGAAGAATATGCAGGAAGGCCTGTCCATGAAGCTTTCCCGGGCCAAAGAGCGCCTCTCCGCCGCCGAGGCGGAGATCAACCGTCTGACGATTGAGATGGAGCAGAAGCGCCACAAAGCCCAGACATTGGAGGATATGGAAAAGCAGATGGAGGGCTTTGCCCACTCTGTCAAGGCTGTGCTGACCCAGTCGGCGAGAGGGGGCCTGAAGGGCATCCGGGGACCGGTTTCCAAGCTGATGCGGGTTCCCGCCCGATATACGGTGGCCATCGAAGTGGCCCTGGGAGGCGCCCTTCAGAATATCGTCACCGAAACGGAAGAACAGGCCAAATACGCCATCCAATATCTGAAGCGGGAGAATCAGGGGCGTGCCACCTTTCTCCCGATGACCAATATCAAGGGTGAAACGGTCAGCGGAAAACAGTTTGAAGGATACCGAGGGTTTGTGGGCGTTGCCTCAGACCTGATTGAATATGACGCCCAGTACCGGGGGATCTTTGGCAACCTGCTGGGCAGAATCCTGATCTGCGAGGATCTGGACAGCGCAGCGGCTCTGGCCGGCGCCACGGGCTATCGCTGGCGGGTTGTCACTCTGGACGGCCAGATGGTCAACGCCGGCGGCTCCCTCACGGGCGGATCGCTGGGCAAGGGCACTGGCATTCTCAGCCGGGAGGCCGAGATCAACGCGCTGAGGGAGGAGGTCGCCGGGCTTACCGGCCGGCTCAACGAAAAGCGCGCAGCCCTGGCTTCGGAGAGAAAAGAGGTTGAGTCCGCCGAAAACGCCCTGCGGGAAAACGAGCGGATGACGGCCGGTCTCTCCCAGGAAAAAATGAAAATCGAGATGGCTTTGAGCCAGCAGAAAAAAGCGCTGGAGGATAGCCAAAACGCCCTTTCGGAATTGGAGTCCGGCCTGGTTGAGATGGACAGGAAAATCCTTTCCGCCGATTCGGAATTGGCAGAATACGACCGCCTGATGGTGCAAACCGAAGCCCTGCTGGCTGAAAAGACCGCCGAGAGCCAGCGCCTTGCCACCGGACGAAGCGAGTTTTTTACCCGGCGGGATGCCCTGATCACCCGGCTGAATGAGACGAAAATCAGGCTGCTGGCCTGTCAGAAGGACATGGAGAACATCCAGAGCCTTTTGGCCGGCGCCGAGGCCGACAGGGCGGACAAGCTCGGCCGGATTTCCGGGCTGGAAGCCGAGATTAAAGCTTTGGAAGAGGCCAACCGGGAGGATGATCTGAAGATTGCCCAAACCGGCAAAGCCGTCGATGAACTCAGCAGTCGGGCCGACGAAGCCGAACAGTCCATCCAGGATGAGCTGGCCAGGCGGTCCGAGCTGGAAGCCGAGTCCACAAAGCTGCGTGAGCGGGAGAAGGAGATCAACAACCAAACCCAGCTTCTCTCCACCGAACTGGCCCGACTGGAAGAGCGGGCCGCCGCCGCCCAGGCGGAGTATGACACCCTTGTGGCAAAGCTTTGGGACGAGTATAACCTCACCCGCCAGGAGGCTGCCGCTGAGGCCGCCGAGGTGGAGGATTTCCGGAAGGCGGGCAAAGAGCTGAACCGGATTCGGGAGGAGATCAAAAAGCTGGGCAGCGTGAATGTGTCTGCCGCAGACGAATATAAAGAGGTCTTCGAGCGGTATACCAACCTCAAGCGCCAGATAGAGGACATTGAACGCTCCCGCACCGAGCTGAGAAAAATGATCACCGACCTCAACGAGACGATGAAGGAGATGTTCCTCAAAACCTATGAGGAGATCAACGGCCATTTCAAGGTGATCTTCTCCGAACTCTTTGGAGGCGGCCATGCCGAATTAAAGCTGGATGATCCGCAGAATATCTTAGAGAGCGGCATCAACATCAGCGCCCATCCGCCGGGTAAACGGGTGAACAGCCTGGAATCCCTTTCGGGCGGCGAGCAGGCGCTCCTTGCCATCGCCATCTACTTTGCCATTTTAAAGGTTCGTCCATCTCCTTTCTGCCTGCTGGATGAAATCGAAGCGGCGCTGGACGAAGTGAATATCCGGCGCTTTACCGCCTACTTAAGGCGGATGACCGGTTCCACTCAGTTCATTATCATTTCCCACCGCCGGGGCACCATGGAATCGGCGGATCTCCTTTATGGCGTCACCATGCAGCAAAAAGGCGTCTCCAAGCTGTTAGAGCTGAAGATTCATGAGGTGGAGGAGAAAATCGGCATCGTGGCCGGATAATAGTTAAGATAATCAACATCATACCGCCTTGCGCACAGGTACTTAGCATTTATATATAAGATTTCGCGTTTATCGCAGAAAGGTATCAATCATGGGTTTTTTCAGTAAAATCAGCGAAGGCTTGAAAAAAACAAGGGACAGCATTGCAAAGCGATTTGAAGAAGTGGTTTTAAGCTTCAAAAAAGTGGATGAAGCGCTTTTCGAGGAACTGGAGGAGGCGCTGATCGCCTCGGATGTGGGGGCAGTTTCAGCCGCCGCCATCTGCGATGAGCTGCGCAAACAGGTCAAGCGGGAGAATATCACCGACCCGGAAGCCGTCCGCGCCCTTCTGGTGGATACTGTGGCTGGAATGCTGGAGGGCGGCGAAGGGATGAAGCTGACCACCAAGCCCAGCGTCATTTTGGTTATCGGGGTCAACGGAGCGGGCAAAACCACCAGCATCGGCAAGCTTGCCGCCCGGTATAAGGCCGAGGGAAAGAAGGTTCTGGTAGCGGCTGCAGACACCTTCCGGGCTGCCGCCATCGATCAGCTGGAGGTTTGGGCCAACCGCGCCGGGGTGCCCATAGTCAAGCGGGAGCAGGGAAGCGACCCGGCTGCCGTGGTCTTTGACGGGATTGCCGCCGCAAAGGCCCAGCAGGCGGATATTCTCATCTGCGACACCGCCGGGCGGCTGCACACCAAGAAAAATCTGATGGACGAGCTGGCCAAGATCGGCCGGATCATCAAGCGTGAACTGCCCGAAGCGGACATTGAGACCCTGCTGGTGCTGGATGCGGTCACCGGTCAGAACGCGGTGGTTCAGGCCAAGCAGTTCGGAGAGGCCTGCGAGATCAGCGGCATCATTCTGACTAAGCTGGACGGCACGGCCAAGGGCGGCATCGTGATTTCCATCCGCAAGGAGCTGGGAATGCCGGTGAAATTCATCGGCCTGGGCGAGGGGATTGACGATCTGGAGCCCTTTGACGCCAAGAGCTTCGCAAAAGCTTTGTTTGAAGATTAATATTTATTGAAGATTAATAAAGAATAGGAATAGACGCATGATATTTGTAATTGCAACCAATAACAAGGGCAAGCTGGCAGAGTTTGAGGCCATCATGGGGCGGGAGGGATACCGGGTCTGCTCCATGGCGGAGGCCGGCATCGAGAACAGCGCCCCCGAGGAAAACGGTTCAAGCTATGCCGAGAATGCCCTGATCAAGGCAAAGGCCTGCAACCCCTCCGGCGAATACGCCGTGATTGCCGATGACAGCGGACTGGAAGTGGATGTGCTAAAGGGCGCTCCCGGAATGTATTCGGCCCGGTACGGCGGGGCGGGATTGGATGACGGGGGCCGCCGCCGGAAGCTGCTGGCTGAAATCGGGGACACGCCCATGGAGGAACGGACAGCCCGATTTGTCTGCGCTATCTGCTGCATCCTGCCGGGAGGCAAAACCATTCAGGTGGAGGGCAGATGCGAGGGACACATCGCCTTTGAAGAGAAGGGGGAAAACGGCTTCGGATATGATCCCCTGTTTATCCTGCAGGAAACCGGTTTGACCTTCGGCGAAATGAGCGAGCCGGAAAAAGCGGTTTACAGCCATCGTGCAAGGGCGATTCAGGCGCTGATTGCGCGGTTGAAAGAAGAAAATATAAAATAATATAAAATGATAAGTGCCATAGGCACGGGAAGGCAGTTTATGACTGGAAAACAACGAGCCCAGCTTCGTTCAATGGCAAACGGGCTGGAAACCATTATTCAGGTGGGCAAGGGTGACATCACCGAGAATCTGATCAAGCAAACCGATGACGCCCTCACCGCAAGAGAATTGATTAAGGGCAGCCTTTTGGAAACCTGTCCGATTCCTGTTCGGGATGTGGCCACCCAGCTGGCTCAGGCCGTCAATGCCGAGATTATTCAGGTGATCGGCAGACGGTTCGTGCTCTACCGTGAAAATCCGCAGGACAAAAAGATTTTTCTGAGCAAATAGAACAGGTGAGAGGTTTGGCTCCTGCGCCAAAGCTTTTACCTGAGAGGGATGGTCATTAAAATGGAAAAGATCGGGATATTCGGCGGCAGCTTCAACCCTATTCACAAAGGGCATATCGCCTTGGCGGAACAGGCCATCGTGAAGCTGGGGCTGGATAAACTGTTACTAATACCGGCAGCCTGCTCTCCTTTTAAGCAGGAGGAGGGGATGCTTCCGGGGGAAGAACGTCTTGAGCTGTGCCGACTGGCCGCCGAGGGACATCCGGGCATCGAGGTCTCGGATATTGAGATCAGGCGGGGCGGCGTCAGCTATACCTATCAAACCCTGGAGGCGATTGCCGAGCCCAATAAAGAGCTTTACCTGATCGTCGGCGGGGATATGTTTTTATCCATCGGCAGCTGGAAAAACGCTATATGGATCTCTCAAACCACTACTGTCTGCGCCGCGCCGAGAACCGCCGATCAGCTGCCGATTCTCCAAAAGCACGCCGAAGCGCTGGAGGGCTGGGGCTTTCGGGTCATCGTGCTGGATATTCCGGTGCTGGACATCTCCTCCACCGAGCTTCGCAAGCTGATCCGGGAGGGGGAGGATACCTCCCGCTGGCTGGATGATCAGGTGGCAAAAAGGATTCGGGAAAAGAGATTTTATCAATGAAGGGAATACAAAATAAAGAGCAGGCGCTGGAAATCATCAAAGCCCGTTTAAAACCCGGAAGGCTGGCCCACAGCATCGCCGTTGCCGAAGCGGCCAAAGAGCTGGCCGCCCGGTATGGGGCCGACACGGAAAAAGCCGAGCTTGCGGGTCTTTTGCATGACATCATGAAGGGCGCTCCCCCGGAGGAGCAGTTGCAATGGGCTTCTAAGTCTGCTATAATGATAGATAATGCCGAAAAGGAAAACGGTCAGCTTTTGCATGCGCCGGCAGGCGAGGCTTATCTTCGGACAACCTATGGGATAGAGGATGAGGACTTGCTGATGGCGGTTCGCTTTCACACCACCGGACGAGCCGGAATGTCCAAACTCGAACAAATTATTTACCTTGCGGATATGATATCAAGGGATAGAAAATTTCCCGGAGTCGAGCTTATCAGGGAGGCGGCGCAGAAAAGTTTGAAAGAAGGCGTATTAACCGGACTGAAAGCCACGCTGACAAAGCTACAGAAAAACGGGGAAGCCATACATCCCCGCAGTGAAGAGGCTTATGCCGAATTTTTGAAGGGGTAATTTAAGGATGTCTGAAATGAAAAGAAACAGCAATGCGTCTGCAGTCAAGAGTGGCAGGGCAAATGTTAAAACCAAGAAAAAGAAGGTCAAAGTCAAGTTTACGAAGAAGGAAAAGATCAAACTTGTTGCCTCGATCTGTATGATCACACTGTCCTTCCTCTCTGTGGCCGTTACGCTTTTATTAAACTGGCGTCCCTTCTCGGCGGGGGTTGACCTGGACGACGACGATACCGGAACAGGGGCCATTATAGGCCGTGATGAAAAAAAGGACGATATTACCTATTTCCTCTGCGTGGGGTTTGACGAAACCGAGTCCCTGACGGATGTTTTGATGGTGGTGGCCTTCTTCAAAGAGGAAAAAACCATGAAGATCATCTCCATCCCGCGGGAT
>JAKOTC010000043.1 GCA_029776465.1 Bacillota bacterium | reverse complement strand
TCATATTACCGCCTGCAAGGCCGCCATCAAGGCGGGCAGCAAAAGCGATCCCAAAGAACTGGCTGAGCTGGTGCGGGTGGTGCTGACGGACCCGAAAATCCGTTACTGCCCCCACGGGCGCCCGGTGATGATCTCCATGTCCAAATACGAGTTGGACAAGCGATTTGGAAGAGCATAGCCAACCTATAAAACAACAGAGGGAAGATGAAGATGCAAGACTATATCGATCGGCTCAAACATGGGACACAGGCTCCCGGCAAGACCATCACGAAAAAAGGAACCCTGGACATCGGCATAGTGGAAACCACTCCGGTTGTCTGGGAAGGCCGGCTTTACCGCTTTGAATGGATTCGCAATAACGAATGGGGCTATGGCTATTGGAACAACCAAACTAACCACGGGTATTTCCGTTTTGTCGACATGGAGACGGAAGAAGCCACGCCGGCCTTCGGGGTAGATTACTCCTTCGGCAGCGCTTATGTGGAGGACGGCACTGCCTTTGTATACGGTGTCCATGGAAAGGGCGGGGGAAACCGGCTGGATATGTTCTGGTCGAAGGATTTAAAGTCTTGGGAGTCCAAAAAGGTGTTCGAGTTTCCCGAGAACTGGTCGCTGTATAACTCTTCGGTCTGCAAGGGAAAAGAGGGTTATGTGATGGCGTTGGAGATCGGCAGCCCTAAAGAGGTTTGCGGTGCCCGCTTTACCTTTGTGTTCGCCCGGTCTGCCAACCTGATGGATTGGGAGATGATGCCGGTGGAGGATCATATCTACACCAAAGAGCGGTATTCCGCCTGCCCGACCATCCGATTTGTGGATGGGCAGTATTACATTGTCTATTTGGAAGGGATTCCGGGACATCGCTGGGTGCCCTATATTATTCGCATCGAAAACTTTGTGGATTTTGAAATGGGCCTCAAAAACCCCGTGATGGTGTTTGACGACAGGGATAAAATCGTTCAGCGCCCCGAGAAGTTTTCCGCCGAGCAGCTGGAGTATATCCAAAACGCGGTAAACTGCAACAACAGCGATGTGGACTTCTGCGAATACAGGGGCAAGACCGTGATTCTGTACAGCTGGGGGAATCAGCTGGGAAAAGAGTTTCTGGCCGAAGCCGAATACGACGGGCCGATGGAGGAATTTTTAAAGTCCTTCTTTTAGCCGGTTGGTGTTTTATTTTATATCATTAATTTAAAAGCGCACAATCAAAACATCCATTCCAGAAGAGGAGGCAAACCTTTGTCAAAACCCGATGTAATCGTGATAACCGGCCCTACCGCGTCGGGAAAAACCGCCCTTGCAATACAGCTGGCCAAAGAGCTGAACGGTGAGGTTGTATCCGCCGATTCCATGCAGATTTACAAGGAGATGGACATCGGAACTGCCAAGCCCTCCCCGGAGGAGATGGAGGGAATTCCCCACCACCTGATTGATATCCTGTCCCCCGACCAGACCTTTTCGGTGGCCGCCTTCTGCGAGGAGGCAGGCCGGATTACCGAGGACATCCTGGCCAGGGGAAAGCGTCCTATTCTCTGCGGGGGAACGGGGCTTTATATCACTGCTTTCACGGAAAACCTGCGTTTTGAGGGAGTCGGGATAGACAGCGGGCTGCGAGAACAGTTGACCCGCCGAGCGGAAGAGGAGGGCACCCAAATCCTTCTGGAAGAGCTCTCCCGGCTGGATCCCGAAACCGCCGCGCGGCTTCACCCCTCGGACAAGGTTCGGATTGTCCGGGCGCTGGAGCTGGCGATGAACGGGCTGACTTTATCCGAGCAAAACCGCCGTTCCCGTCAGCCGGCCCGATATAACTTCTGTATGCTGGCTTTGACCTGCGCGGACCGGGCAATTCTCTATGACCGCATCAACCGCCGGGTTGACCGGATGCTGGAGACGGGGCTGATAGAGGAAGCGGAGAAGCTTCGGGGACGGTATTCCAAAACCGCGGCCCAGGCCATCGGGTATAAAGAACTCTTCGAGTATTTCGACGGACATCAAACGTTGGATCAAGCTGTCGAACGCATTAAGCAGGGCACACGAAACTATGCAAAACGTCAACTGACCTGGCTGCGCGCCAATCCCTCGGTCAACTGGATTTATACCGACAAAACTGAAAATTTTCACAATAATATTTTTAAAATTGGAATAAAAATATTGGAAATTAGCGGGGCGATATGATATAATAGAGCCAAACTATATATTTATGCCCCTCCATTCCATACATGACTGCAGTTTTTATCCCATCTTTTGCCGCAAGGACCCAGCAGTTCAATATGGCGGGGTGCGCCGTATTTGCTAACTTGAAGGATTGGCCGTGGAAAGTTAGTGCCTAAAAAATGCGACAATAGAAAGAGAGAGGATATTTCATGAACAAGGCGATTAATTTGCAGGACGTTTTTCTGAATCAGGCAAGAAAGGAAAGGATTCTGGTTACCGTGTTCCTGAAGAACGGTTTTCAGTTCAAAGGATTGGTAAAGGGCTTTGACGCCTTTACGGTGATTTTGGAAAGTGACGGTAAGCAAAGCCTTGTTTACAAACACGCTATTTCCACCATCGTGCCCGCCAGGGCGATTTCAATCCTGGATGAATTAAAGGAAACGGAAATAGCCGGGGAATAGCCGATCGTCATGAAGAAAAAGCTTGTTATCTTTCTGTCACTGACGGCAATTCTGCTTTCGGTGACGGCTTTGGTAATCTTACTGCCCTGGGGTTCTAACCTGGAAACCGAGATCGCCGTTACATATACCGCTGAGGAGACCGAAACCGTCGAAGGGGTTTTGGTTCGCAGCGAGATGCAGGTGGACATTCCGGGCGGCTCTTCCGTGCTGTATGTCCTTGAAGACGGGGAACGGGCGGCAAAGAACGGACTGCTGGCCAAGGTTTATAAAAATTCAGAGGATGCCGAGTCCAGCCGTCGGATTGAGGAACTTCAAGCCGAGCTGACATCTCTTCAAAAAGCGGCGGACAGCGCGGGATATAATTCCGCATCCGCATTAACGCTGGAGACGATTGAAAAGCAGATTGACCTGAAGCTTTCCAAGCTGAACGGTTATGAAGAAGGGGGGAATCTGACCTCCCTTTTTGACCTGCGTAAAGACCTGACGGAAATGCTGAATAAGCGAAAGGTTTACCTGCAAAAGGATTCGGACTTTTCCCCCAGGATTTCGCAACTGGGAAGCCAAATTTCTGCCCTGAAAAGCAGTATGGGCAGCTATAATAAAATTTTAGCGCCCGCGTCGGGGTATTTCTTTTCTTATTCGGACGGGTTGGAGTTCATCACCCCCAAAGACCTGCTTAATATCACCCCGGCCAAGGTGGATGTCCTGAAGGAGAAGGCGGGCAAAGCCCAGCTCTCCAACACGGCCAAGCTGGTGACCGAATACCGCTGGTATTATGCCTTTACGGTTCCCAAGGAGAAAACCGTCCGGCTGTCCGCAGCCAAAATCCGCGTCCGCTTCCCCAGCGTATCCAATGAAGCCCTGCTGGCTGAAGTGGATCAAATGGTCAAGGCCGAGGCGGACAACGAGGATACCCGCACAGCCTGCGTTCTCTCTTCCATTGATTCCACCAGCGAACTTTCCGAGTCCAGAATGATCAAGGCGGAGCTGATTATAAAAAGCTATACCGGCATCAAAATCAGCACCAAGGCCATCCGAACCGTGGAAATAGACGGGCAGGAGGTTCAGGGCGTTTATGTTTTAAAGGGCAACCGTCTGACCTTTAAACAGATCAAACCCTTGACGGCTTTCGGCAATTACACCATTTGCGAAAACACGCAAAAAAGCGGATGGCTGGCTTTGTATGACGAGGTTGTAACCGTCGGCAAGGATTTATATGACGGGAAAATCGTCCGATAAAATAGATTTTCCGTTTGGCATTATAAAGGATTTTAATTTCATAAAATTTGTGAAAAATTAATTTCGATGTATTGACAATGTTATCAAAATATAAGATAATGGAAAAAAGAAACGGTCTTAAGATTTTTGCAGGCCAGAGAATAGAAAAAGAAAAGATTTAAGAGAGCGGAGGATTAACATGAGCGTGATGGCAAAGTTGAAAAATGTGTTGGGCATGGACGAGTTTGAAGAAGAGGATACCTTTGAGGAGGAGTATGAGGAGGTACCGGCCCAGCGTACCGCTCGCAGAGAACACAACTCCAGCTATGATGACAGAAAAGTTGTCAGCATGAGTGCAACAGCCCAGCTGAAAGTTGTGTTGCTTCGTCCTGAAAGCTATTCGAAAGATGCCAATCCCATTGCCGATCACCTGAAGGCCAAAAGAGCCGTGGTTATCAATTTCGAGCGCACGATCAACGGCGAAGCCAGACGTTTGCTGGACTTCCTCAGCGGCGTGGCCTATGCCCAGGACGGCAATGTTCAGAGGATCGCCGAAAAGGCCTTTTTGATTACCCCCTACAATGTGGAGATTGAAAGCAACGATTTTCTTTATGAAATCGAAAACGGCTTTTCAAACTAATAGATAAGACTTTAGTATCCTAAAAGTAATTTCAGTCGGCGCCGGACAACGGGCTGCCTAGAATGGGCGGTTTTTATTTGGCGGACAAAGATCAGGTACAACAGGATAAGTTATTGACTGCACGGCTGACCGATGCTGCCCGTTTATGCGGGTTTGGTCGGCCGTGCTTTGTTGGCTTTCTGGATCTGCACCAGCAGGAGATCGCTGAAAGCCTGATGCATAAAATCTGTCCGAGGGGCTGCAAAGTGCTGATGGACGGAGGATTTCCCGAGGCAGAACGGAGAGTGGTCGGCTTTTTCGCAGAAGAGGATGAGCCGGTCTTTCCTATTACGGGGCTGAAGATCTGCTACTCCTCGAAATTTGCAAACCTGACCCACCGTGATTTTCTGGGCGCGCTGCTCTCGCTGGGCATTAAAAGGGAAACCGTGGGGGATATTGTTGTTTCGGAGGGAGAGGCGGTTGCAGCGGTTTTATCCGAAGTGGCCCCTTTTATACAGGAAAATCTGAAAACGGTTGGCCGTGCTGGGGTTTATATTGAAACTGCCGGCGATTTTTGTTATAATAATAAAGATAACGTTGACTTGGTAAAAGTTTCGGTTGCTTCCAACCGGATTGACGCCATTTTGGCCGCCGTCAGCCGTTTAAGCCGCGAAAAGGCCGTTCGGCTTATTGCGGAAGGGCGGGTTCGGCTAAACCATTTGACCGTTACGGACAAAAGTTATGAGGTGAGGGGCACTGAACTGCTCAGCGTGACCGGGCTGGGCCGTTGGCGGCTGGACGGTTTTACCGGAACCAGCCGGAAGGGTCGCCTGTTTCTGTCGGTGAAGGCGTTTCGTTGAGTTTTTAAAATATCAAAGGACAGAACAAAACAGTTTTCCGCCGGAAATTGTTTTGGATAAAATTGCTGACGGCGGTGAAAGGAGCTTTGCATGTTGGAGCCAAGGCAAATCAGAGTGAAAGATTTCGGAACCAAAATGCGGGGTTATGATCCCAAAGAGGTTTCCGCCTTTCTAAACACGGTGGCCGATGCCATGGAAGAGCTGTTGGCAGAAAACAACCGCATTAAGTCCGAAAACGTGATGCTGACCTCTGAAACCGATCGTTTGAAAGCCCGAATTGCCGAGCTTGAAAGCGATAAGCAGAACCTTTTGGGACAGATTGACAAACTGGCCGACCGGGTGGCTTCACTGGAGGCTGAGGAGGGGCTGGTAAAGGAGGCGCTGATTTCCGCCAGACAGAAGGGCGAGGAAATCATCGGACAGGCTCGCCAGGAGGCCGAGCGAATCACCGCCGAGTCAGAGCAGGCTTTGGCTCAGACCCGTCAGCAAATCGAAATTATGATGGATGAAGCCCAAAAAGACAGGGAACGGATAAAGAATGAGTCCGACCTTTTGATGCAAAGCGCCAACGAGCAGGCTGAGAATCTGATTCGCCAGGGCCGGCTTCAAAAGGAGCTGCTGATACATGAAGGGGAAGCGGCGGTCGCGGCCCGTCTCCATCAGTTTGAAGAGGAGCTCAGGGAGGATATCCGCAGGTGGCAGGCTGCCGACAGCTCTCTGCGTCAGTTTAAAGCCGGTGTCGCCGCTTTGCTGGCGCGAATACCGGACGGGATAGAAGCTGCGGTGCCCATCAGCGCCCGAGAGCTGTGGGATTCCATAAAGGCCGGCATTGAAGTAGCGGAGGAGAAAATCGAACCCTCCGATGAATCGGCTGTGAATGAAGATATTGATAAATAAGCGAGGTTTATAAAATGCCACAGGATTATAATGAAACATTAAATTTGCCCGAAACCGGTTTTCCCATGCGGGCGGGACTGCCCCAGCGGGAACCCGAGACCCTTGCCAAATGGCAGAATGACCGTGTTTATCATCGGCTGCAGGAGAAAAATGCAGACAAGCCTGCCTTCATTCTCCACGATGGTCCTCCCTTTGCCAACGGAGACATCCACCTGGGAACGGCCATGAATAAAATCTTAAAGGATATGGTGGTTAAGTATAAAGCCATGTCCGGGTACCGCGCCCCCTTTGTGCCGGGCTGGGATACCCACGGCCTTCCCATCGAGCTGAAGGCGCTGAAAAAGCTGAATGTGAAAGAGAATACCCTGACTCCCCTTGAAATCCGCAAATGCTGCCGCGAATTTGCCGAGGGTTATGTGGAGTCACAGAAACAGCAGTTTATCCGGCTGGGTGTCTGGGGGGATTTTGAGGATCCCTATGTGACATTGGCCAACGGTTTTGAAGCCGAACAAATCAAGGTGTTTGGAGATATGGCCTTGAAAGGCTATATCTATAAGGGCAAAAAGCCGGTCTATTGGTGCGCCGACTGCGGAACCGCGCTGGCCGAGGCCGAGATTGAGTATGCCGACGACCCCTGCACCTCCATCTATGTGAAATTCCGCGTCCGCGACGATATGGGCAAACTGGCCGGATTCGGCGTGGATTTAAAAAACACCTATTTTGTAATCTGGACCACCACCACCTGGACCCTGCCCGGCAACGTGGCCATCTGCCTGGGTCCCGACTTTACCTATCAGCTGGTCAAAGCCGGGGACGAGGTGTATGTCATCGCCAAAGAGCTTGTGGAGAATGTGATGAAGATCGGCGGCCGGGACGAGTATACCGTGCTGGGCGAGATCAAGGGTCAAGAGCTGGAGGGCATTGTTTGCTCCCATCCCTTCTTCGACCGGGATTCGCTGGTTATCGTGGGCGACCACGTGACCCTGGACAGCGGTACCGGCTGTATCCACACCGCGCCCGGACACGGTATGGAAGACTATATTGTCTGCAAAAACTATCCCCAGCTTTCCATGCCGGTGCCTGTGGATGACCACGGCCGGATGAACGAGGAGGCCGGGAAATATCAGGGCCTGAAAACCGCCGATGCCAATAAGGCTATTTATGCCGACCTGGAAGCCAGCGGAGCCCTCTTTGCCTCCGAGCAGATCGTCCACCAGTATCCCCACTGTTGGAGATGCCGCAAGCCCATTCTCTATCGCGCCACGAATCAGTGGTTCTGCTCGGTGGAGTCCTTCAAGGATGAAACGCTCAAGGCCATCGACGGAGTACGCTTCATTCCGGCCTGGGGCAAAGAGCGGATGGCCTCCATGGTGCGGGACCGCGCGGACTGGTGCATTTCCCGCCAGCGCAAGTGGGGCGTCCCCATCACCATGTTTACCTGCGCAAAATGCGGTAAGCCCTATATTACCAAAGAAGTGATTGATAAAATCTCGGATCTTTTTGCCCAAGAGGGTTCGGATGCCTGGTATTCCCACCCGGTGGAAGACCTGCTGCCCGCCGGCGCAGAATGCGAATGCGGCAGCAGAGAGTTTGACAAAGAAGTCGACGTGATGGACGGCTGGTTTGACTCCGGTTCAACCCATGCGGCGGTTTTGGAGACCCGGGCGGACCTGAGCAGCCCTGCCGATCTCTACCTGGAGGGCGGCGACCAGTATCGCGGCTGGTTCCAAAGCAGTTTGCTGACCTCTGTGGCCACCCGGGGCCGGGCGCCCTATAAAACCATCCTTACCCACGGCTGGGTCATCGACGAGGAAAAGCGCAAAATGTCCAAGTCCCTGGGCAACGGCATTGCGCCCGAACAGATTATCAAGGATTTCGGTGCGGATATTCTCCGTCTCTGGGTTGCTTCCTCGGATTATACCAGCGATGTGAAAATCTCCAAAGACCTGCTCAAACAATTGTCCGAGTCCTATCGGAAAATCCGCAACACCGCCAAGTATATGCTGGGCGTTTTGAAAGATTTTAAGCCGGATGAAAATTGGTGTGAGGAGTATAAGGAGATTGACCGGTGGGCGCTTTCCAAACTGGACGAGTTGATTGCCAAGGTGAAGGCCTCCTATGAAGAATACCAGTTCCATGCGGTATTCCATGCCATTCTTCAGTTCTGCACCGTCGACCTTTCCAACACCTATCTGGATATTTTAAAAGACCGTTTGTATGTGGAGGCACCCGCCGACCCGGCGAGAAGAGCCGCCCAGACCGCGGTGTATCAGATTCTGGACGCGCTCACTCGGATGCTGGCGCCGATTCTGGCCTTCACCGCCGACGAAATCTGGAGCTTTATGCCGCACAGAAAAGCCGACGATATTACCTCGGTGGTCTTTAATGACTTCCCGGCGTTCACCGGCGTGAAGCTGAACGAGAAGCAGAGCGCAAAATGGGAGAAGATTTTTGCCCTTCGGGAAGATGTGCTGAAAGCGCTGGAAGCTGCCCGCAACGCCAAGCTGATCGGCAGTTCGCTGGAAGCCAAGGTGGCATTAAAGGTGCCTGCCTCCCAGTCTGAGGGACTGACCGGAGCGGAAAAAGAGTTGGCGGATATCTTCATTGTATCCCAGGTTGAGCTTTTGCCTGGTGAAGGGGATAAGATCCTGGTCGATGTAGCTCACGCCGAAGGTGAGAAATGTGTCCGCTGCTGGGTCTATTCCACAACGGTGGGCCATTCCCACGAGCATCCCGAGCTTTGCGAATGCTGCGTAAAGGTAATGGACCAGATCAAAAATAATTTTTAATTCTTGTAATACTTTCGTATTATAAGAATTAGTATAAAGGGGCGGAAAATCCGCCCCTTCCGTTTAGAAGGTTGCGCATTCGAAATAAAAAGGGGAAGAATTTATGACCATTTTCTTCATTGTCCTTGCGGTGCTTCTGGTGGGAACCGATCAGCTGATCAAGTGGTGGGCGGCCTCCACTCTTCCCGGAAACAGCATCGATCTGATACCCGGAGTATTTAGCTTTACCTATGCGGAAAACACAGGCGCAGCTTTTTCTATGTTTGAAAATGGGCGGATTTTTTTCATTGTGATTACCGTTTTGCTGATATCCGGTGCCGTTTTTGCCCTGGTGAAGCGTTATTTTAAAGGCAGATGGGCCGAGCTGGCTTTGTTTCTGGTGATTTCCGGAGGCATCGGCAATTTGATCGATCGGATTTTCAGAGGGTATGTCATCGATTATCTCTATTTCGAGCTGATTAATTTCCCCATTTTCAACCTGGCCGACTCCTGTGTGGTGGTGGGCGCCGCCATTTTGGCGCTGGTGATTTTGTTGGAGAAAAAGCCCGAGGAAAAAAGCGGGGACAGGCTGGAACAGGCAAGCAGCTTGGGTGTCCTCAACGAAGCTGCGCCGGATGAAGTCCATGAGGAAGCCGGGGAAGAAGCCCAGGACGGTGAGGACGATACCCCGGAGGATGAAGAGGAAAAAGATTAAGATGCCGAGGCAGGTGTACAACAAGCTGGTTCGGGACCACATTCCGGATATCATTCGCAAACAGGGGAAAACCCCTGTTTTTCGCGTGTTGAAGAAGGATGAATGCTTCCTTCCTCCATCAAAAGTTACAGGAGGAAATCGACGAATATCTCTCCGATGAAAATACCGAGGAATTTGCAGATATTTTGAGGTGCTATATGCCATTAGAGCATAAAGGAATCACCAAGGAAGAGAAGGGATAAGACAGGCGAAAGCGGTGAAAAATGGCGGATTTACCGAAGGATTTTTTAGAAAGTCATTGGATAGATGATGCGGATTATGGAGGAGAAATCAAAATGCCCCAGCATTGGATATTTAAAACCGAGGTGCAGCATGCCGGACAGAGATTGGATCGCTTTGTGGCCGAGGGCTGCGGGTTTAGCAGAAGCATGGCCGAACAGCTGCTGGAGGGGCAAAAAGAGGGCGGAACGGTTCTGGTAAATGGGTTGCCCAAGGGAAAAAACTATCGCCTCAAAGAGGGCGAAACGGTGGAAGTGACCCTTCCGGATCCCGTCAGTGATAAGGTTGAGCCGGAGGATATTCCGCTGGAGGTTGTATATGAGGATCCCTGGCTGCTGGTGGTTAACAAGCCCAGGGGAATGGTGGTTCATCCGGCGGCGGGGCATGATTCGGGCACGTTGGTGAACGCCCTCCTTCACCACTGCGGCAGCAGCCTTTCCGGCATCAACGGGGTGATGCGCCCGGGCATTGTACACCGGATTGATAAGGACACCAGCGGCTTGCTGATGGTGGCTAAAAATGACGAAGCCCATAAAAAACTTGCGGCCCAGATCAAAGCCCACACCTTTGCCCGGGAATATGAGGCGATCGTGATCGGCCATTTGAGGGAGAGTCAGGGAACCGTGAACGCCCCCATCGGACGAAGTGAACGGGATCGTAAAAAGATGGCGGTGACCCCGGTTCACTCCCGCAATGCCGTCACTCATTATCGGGTGCTTGATGAGGTGCCGGGCTATTCACACCTTCGGCTTCAGCTGGAAACCGGCCGTACCCACCAGATTCGGGTGCACATGGCCTATTTAGGTCACCCTGTGGCAGGGGATGAGGTTTACGGCGGGACAATAAAGGGCTATGACCTTCAGGGCCAGTGCCTTCATGCGGCCTATCTGGCTTTTGCTCACCCCAAAGACGGCCGATGGATTGAACTGTCAGCTCCGCTGCCCGAATATTTTATTAAGTTTATGGAGCATATCGGAATGGAGAGAAAATAATCTTTGAAAAATTTGCAGCATTTAAAAAGTAAAAAAGTGTCTGAACTTCTTTTGGTGTCCGACGTGGACGGAACGCTGATTGCCAGGGAGGGGATCCCGCTGAGAAATCTGGAGGCCATCCGCCGGTGGATGGACCTGGGCGGCCGCTTTTCACTGGCCACCGGCAGGGGATATACCGCCCTGGAGCGGGTGAAGGAGGTTCCGGTAAACGCGCCGGCCATCTTGCTCAACGGGGGAGCGATTATCGACCTCTCCGACGGCAAACCCCTGTGGGAGAAACTTCTGTCCGCTCAATACCGTCAGGTGGTAAAGGGGATTTACCAACACTTCCCCGAAATCGGAATCGGGATATGGTCGGATAATGTGGTGGAAGTGGTGCAGAAAAACGAACTTCTAATGGATCACATCCTGCGGGAAGCTTATCGAAAAAAACTTGTCAAAATCGATGAAATCGGGTATAATGCAAATAAGGTCATTTTTGCTGGAGAACCGGACATATTAAAAACGGCTGTAGAGTGGATCGAAGCACAGCGGTATGACGAGGTTGGATTTTTTTATTCCAGCCCCGCTTTTTATGAGATGGTGCCGGCCGGGACAAGTAAAGGGGCCGCATTGCCCCGCCTTGCGGAGATTTGCGGCGTTCCCATGGAACATACATTGGCCATCGGCAACTATTTCAATGATCAGACCCTGTTGGAGACTGCCGGAACTTCGGCCTGTCCCTCGGAAGCGCCCAACCCGATCCGGGCTTTGGTGAATTTTGAGGCAGGTGCCTGTTCAAATGGCGCAGTGGCCGATTTTATCGAAGCCGTTATTGAGGTTTGTGAAAACCGTTGAATGGACATTTCATTACAATGAATCCAGCTTAATTTATGATATTGGAGGAATCTGTCAATGGACGCTGCAACCAAAAAGCAGTTGAAAATTAATGCCATGAAGATACGCATGGGCGCCATTGAAGGGGTTTTTAACGCCAAGTCCGGCCATCCGGGCGGCTCCCTTTCCATTGCCGAACTGCTTTCTTTTTTGTACTTTAAAGAGATGAAGATTGACCCCTCGAACCCTGATGATCCGAACCGCGACCGCTTTGTCCTCTCCAAGGGACACTGTGCGCCGGCTCTCTATGCCGCTTTGGCGCTTCGGGGTTATTTTTCCACCGACTTATTAAAAACGCTCCGTAAGCCCGACAGCTTTTTGCAGGGCCACCCGGAGATGAAGCACACCCCCGGTGTGGATATGACCACCGGTTCTCTGGGTCAGGGCATTTCCGCCGCTGCTGGTATGGCAAAAGGGGCAAAGCTTCAAAATAAAGATTTCCGCGTTTACGCCATTCTGGGCGACGGCGAGCTGGAGGAGGGCCAGGTCTGGGAGGCCGCCATGTTTGCCGCCCATTACCAGCTGGACAACCTCTGCGCCGTGGTGGACTATAACGGACTGCAGATCGACGGTTGCCTGAAAGAAGTCTGCTCGCCCGAGCCGATTCCCGAAAAGTTTGCCGCCTTTGGCTGGCATGTGATTCAGATCGACGGTCATGACCTGGACCAGATTGAAGCGGCCTATGCCGAGGCCAGAACCGTCAAGGGTAAGCCCACCGTGATTATTTCCCGCGGCACCAAGGGCAAATACGTTTCCTTCATGGAGAATAAGGCCTCCTGGCACGGAAGCGCACCCAACGCTGAGCAATATGAGCAGGCGATGGCCGAACTCAAGGCAATCCTTGAGAAGATCGAAATGGAGGGCTAAGAGATGGCTGAACTCGTAAAAAAAGCTACCCGCGAATCTTATGGCGCGGCACTTGCCGAACTGGGCGATAAGTATCCCAATCTGGTGGTTTTGGATGCCGATCTGGCCGAAGCCACTAAAACCGTCATGTTTAAGAAAAAATTCCCCGATCGGTTCATTGACGTGGGCATTGCGGAAGGAAACCTGATGTCCGCAGCCGCCGGTCTTTCTACCACGGGTTTGATTCCCTTTGCCAGCACCTTTGCCATGTTTGCTGCCGGCCGTGCTTTTGAGCAGGTGCGCAACTCCATTGGCTATCCCCATTTGAACGTGAAAATCGGCGCCACTCACGCCGGTATCTCTGTGGGTGAGGACGGCGCCACCCATCAGTGCAACGAGGATATTGCCCTGATGCGTTCCATTCCCGGCATGGTGATCATCAATCCCGCCGACGATGTGGAAGCCAGAGCTGCCGTGGAGGCCGCGATCCTGCATAACGGTCCGGTTTATATGCGCTTTGGCCGCCTTGCTGCTCCGGTCTTCAATGATGCCGCCACTTACAAGTTTGAACTGGGTAAGGGCATTGTTCTGGCCGACGGTAAGGATGTCACTATCGTTGCTACCGGTCTGATGGTCAGCGAGGCGCTGGAAGCCAGAAAAGTGCTTGCCGAGCAGGGCATTGACGCCGCAGTCATCAACATTCACACCATCAAGCCGCTGGATGCGGAGTTGA
>JAKOTC010000042.1 GCA_029776465.1 Bacillota bacterium | reverse complement strand
GTATGAGCGCTGTGCAACCATAAAGAGTTCGATATACGAAAAGGGTAACCCTGCGAAGCATCGGTGACCCTTTAAAATTTTATGCGATCACATCAGATCCCTGGTCTTCCTTTTCCGCTTTGATTTTATCCAAGGAGATTTGGGCAGGATCAGATACCTCCGTTACGGTTTTGTTTTTCAGATCCACGTCCACGCCGCCCACCCCCGAAAGGCCATTTACGGCTTTGGTGATTGCTTTGACGCAGTGTTCACAGGACATCCCATCCACCCGAATTTGTGTTTTTTCCATCATGAATCTCTCCTTAATCATGTTATTATTGATTCCCCGTTCTCTCTGCCCCGGCAGGCTTGAATCTTCTTAAACGCAGGGCATTGGTCAAAACCGAAACCGAGCTTAAGCTCATTGCCGCGGCAGCAAAGATCGGGTTTAAAAGGGGGCCGCCCAGCAGATAGAGCACTCCGGCCGCAACAGGGATCCCCACTACATTATAACCGAATGCCCAAAACAGATTTTGCTTGATATTGCGAATGGTTTTTTTGCTTAAATCAATGGCCGTGGGCACATCCAGCAGGTCCGAACGCATCAGCACAATATCCGCCGATTCCATCGCCACATCCGTGCCGGAGCCGATGGCGATGCCGATATCGGCCTGCGCCAGAGCGGGCGCGTCGTTAATCCCATCTCCCACCATGGCCACCTTACGCCCCTCGGCCTGCAGCTTTTTCACTTCATTGGATTTATCCTGAGGCAGAACCTCGGCCAAGACTCGGTCAATGCCCACCTGGGAAGCGATGGCCTGAGCGGTTCTTTTATTGTCCCCGGTGATCATCGCCACCTCAATCCCCATCCTGTGGAGAACCTCAATGGCTCTGCGGCTGTTTGGCTTGACCACATCCGCCACTGCCAGGATACCTGCCAGCCTGCCGTCTAATGCCAGATACATCGGGGTTTTCCCTTCGCCCGCCAGTTTATCCGAGAGGATCTCCATCCCCTCCAGAGAAATATTCCGCTCCTCCATTAGTTTTCGGTTTCCAGCAAGGACGGTTTGGCCGTTGATTTTTGCCTCAATCCCCCGGCCAGTCAGGGATTCAAACCCCTCCACCTTGAATAGCTCCAGCTCCTTCTCCTCGGCTTTTTGGACAATTGCCATTCCCAGCGGGTGCTCGGAGCCTTTCTCGGCGGATGCGGCAAGCTGCAGCAACCGATTTTCCTCCATCCCCTCCGCCGGAAGGACATCGGTGACCTTGGGTTTTCCCTCGGTAATCGTCCCGGTTTTATCAAAGACAATGGTATTGATTTTATGGGCGGTTTCCAGGGCTTCGCCCCCCTTGATAAGGATGCCGTATTCCGCCCCTTTGCCGGTGCCCACCATGATGGCGGTAGGAGTGGCCAGGCCCAGGGCGCAGGGACAGGCGATGACCAGCACTGAAATAAAGATGGTAAGGGCAAACTCCACATCCCTGGTTCCGATAAACCAGGCGATCCCGCTAAGCAGGGCGATAAGGCAAACAATCGGGACAAAATATCCGGACACGATGTCCGCCATCTGCGCGATGGGCGCTTTTGAGCCCTGGGCATCCTCCACCAGCTTGATGATCTGAGCCAGGGCGGTATCACTGCCCACCTTCTCCGCCTTAAAGCGGATGGTCCCTGTGGTATTGATGGAAGCGGCGTAAACAGGATCCCCGATTTTCTTGTCCACCGGCATGCTTTCCCCGGTGAGCATGGACTCATCAATGGCGGTGTATCCTTCGGTAACCCTTCCGTCCACCGGAATTTTTCCGCCGGGCTTTACCACGATAATATCGCCGATTTCCACTTCCTCAATGGGGATTTCTTTTTCCACCCCCTCTTGCAGAATGGTGGCGGTCTTCGGCGCAAGACCCATCAGCTTTTTAATGGCTTCACCGGTCCGCCCCTTGGAAACGGCCTCCATGGACTTGCCCAGTAAAATCAGAGTGATAATCACGCCTGCGGTCTCATAATAAAGGTGGTCCACCCCATGGTGATTCCCCCGGGCGATCTGCCAGGTATTATAAAGGCTGTAGAGAACCGCGGCTGTGGTTCCGATGGCAATCAGGGAGTCCATGTTGGGGCTGCGTTGAATCAGGGCTTTATACCCCACCGTGTAAAAACGGTACCCCACCCCGATAACGGGAAGCACCAGCAATAATTCCAGCAAAGCGTATGCAAGGGGATGCTCCATGGGGCGGAGGACTTCAGGAAAGGGCAGCTGCACAAATCGGATCATGGGCGCCATGGCAATGTAAAGCAGGGGCAGGGAGAAAACGGCCGACACAATAAATTTGGTCCACAGGGTTTTAATTTCTTTTTGCTTGCGAAGGCGGTCCCGGTCAGCGGTATTTTCCTTGCTTATATCCAAAGCTTGATACCCCGCCTTTTCAATGGCCGCCCGAAGGGCAGAAAGCCGGAT
>JAKOTC010000041.1 GCA_029776465.1 Bacillota bacterium | reverse complement strand
GCTGACATCCCGCGCTCTTAACAACCGCGTTGAAGGCTTTGTATTCCGCCTGGCAAAACGCTTGTTTGTCAACAAAGAAACACCGCCCAGGGAAGAGAAACGTTTTATCACCGGCATTACCCCCTCCGGCATTCGCACCTATACCGAGGGCTTGAAGGAGTCCGTCTCCAAATGCTATTTGCTTTCCGACCCTTATCAGTCGGCCAGCCAATATCTGATGACCATCCTCCGCCAGGAAGCCCTCCGCACCGGCCAAACTTTGATCACCCTGTTAGATCCCCTTCGCCCGGACCTGATTGAGCACTTAATCTTCCCCGATCTATCCCTGGGCATTTTCACCCTGAAGTACCCCGAGTTGGAGGAACTGCCCGGAAAAAGGCTCAACCTTCGCCGTTTTTATCGCCCGGAAGAAATCCGTCCCCATTTTGCCCGCCTGCGCTTCAACAAAAAAGCAACCGACGAGTTGCTGTCCCAGGCAATCGAGCAGCTGAGCCTGACAAAAATCCTGCATGACCATCTGGAGGCCTACTATATCCCCGCAATGGATTTTGAAGCGGTAGAATCCCTGGGGAATCGGCTGATTCAAAAACTGACCCGCTGACGAACTGCCTGACAGGTGTATATGGTATCTGCAACATATCAATCGAGCATATTCAGAGCCTCTCGTGGCGGAGGATCCCGCCAAAAGACTTTGAATATGCTCGATTTTTTATTCCTTTATTTTAATTAGCCCTGGCATTTTTCAACCGCAGCGCGCTAACCGTGATATCATCCGCAACATCGGCGGGCTGGCGTTTCTCCAGCTCGAGGGCAAGATTGTCGCAGAAACTCTGTAAATCCCCCTCCAACTGCTCCAGCTGTTCAATAACGAACTGCTCGTCAAAGGCTGCGCCGTCGCTGAGCATTAAAACCACGTCCCCGGCGGAAAGCTTGCAGCTGAGCTTATCAAATTCCGGTCCGCGAATGATGCCCACAGGCAGCGCGCTGCCTTCCATTCGAAGCACCTTGCCACGGTGAAGGACAAAGGAGACCGCCGCGCCGGCTTTATAAAACTCTGCGGACCCATTGTATAAATCAATCCGCACCGCATCCACAGTAGCCAGGGATTCATCATCCGATTTGACCAGCATTGCCGCGTTCACACATTTTAAGGTCAAATCAAAATCCAGTCCCGCTGAGGCCAGCTGTTCGAACACCGAAGAAGCCATACGGCCGTCAATTGCCGCCAGGCTGCCGGTTCCCATGCCGTCACAGATGACCGAAAGCACTCTGCCCTTGTCATCATAAAAGCTGACCGCACTGTCTCCGCTGCAATCGGAGTGGGGCGCCTTTCTCTGGGTGCTGCCGAATTCGGCGGTAAATACCGGACTCTCCATGGCAGAAATCAGATAGCGCTTTCCGATTTTCCGCACATTCAAAAATCCCATCCGTCTGTGGCATACCTTCTCCAGTTCGCTGCTCATACGCTGACGGGTAAACTTCAGCTGTGGGAGATTTGAGCAGTAAAGCTGAATTTTAAGCCTTCCCTGATCGTCATAGGAGGCCAGGGCCGACACCTCCTCGCCCCCCTGTTTCTGCAGCATCTCCACCAGTTCATTTTGGGTGTCCTCCAATTGAACGGTGTTGGCGCTGTTTTCATTCACCATGGTCTCCAGCAATCCGGCCATCACATCAAACTGGTCGCATACAACCGCCCTCATGCCGAGGCTTCTGTTGGTGATTTTGCCGTCATTGCAAAAGCTTTGATAGGCTTTATTGATCCGGGCGGTCAGCCCGTCGGGATTTTTGCATATAACAGGGGCCTCATCGGAAGTGATGAGATTATTCTTCTGCAGGGAACGGCAGGCTCCCCCGACCCACCCCATCATGTATTCCCTGCTCTCCGTCCAGCAGCGATAGCGGTTTTTGCAGATTGAACATACAGAGTCCAGTTCCTCGCCGATAAAGTCCTGCAGGGTGGTTTTTTTATGTTCGGCCAGCTTTCCGGCTATATGCTCCAGATTGGTTTTCACCTCCCGGAAAGCCTCTGCCAGACCGAGATATTTGCTCAAATCGGCAGGCGACACGGTAACCGCATTTTTTACGGGCGATATGGCGGCAACCGGCTGCTCCACCAAATACCCCGGCAGAACAAAATACAGCAAAGATGCCGTAACCGCCTCAAAAATGATCGATACCACCTCGAGAGAGCTTCCGAAAGCAAAAAGGCTAATGGCCGTTCCGGCGACAAAGGAAACCGATTGGATCAGCCTGCCCTTTTCAGCGGTCAGGGCAGCTATAATTCCCGCAGAAGTATAGGCCGCCGGCAGATAACCAATATCCCCGCTGTTCATCCCCATCACCATGCCGAAGGCCAAGCCGGAGGCAATGCCCCCGATCACTCCGCAGGTTTTTCCGCAAGCCAAAATAAAGACCATCACGAGAACCCGCGCAGGGGAAAATCCGTCAATTTCAAGCTGGGTGAGCGGCGCAAAGACAATCGCCAGGGACACCAGCAAAAGAACATATTCCCGTTCTCCTCTCGGACGCCGGCGCTGGTTCAGCAGCTGCATCCCGGCCGACCTGAGACAAAACCCGCCGCCCACTGCCATAATTCCTTCCATAGCGGCGAGAACAACCCGTATCGCTCCGGGACCCTCGCTCAGATTCAAGACAATAACCGCGAATATAGGCGCCGCTATTGTCAGCGCTATGGAAAGCAATAAGGATCTCAGCTTTTTCAAACCGGAAAAGAGGAAACGAAGAACAAAAATGACCAACACAATAAGACCGTATTTTAAGGAACTCTCCCAATCCCCTTTCCACAAATGCCCCGCCAGAACGCCCAACGCCCCTGCAGGGACCACGGGAAGCGGAGCCATGCCCACAAGGCCGATGCCATAAGGGCTGAGCACGCTGCCCGCCGAAACCGAGGAAGCCGCCAGTCCGGCCAGAAAGAACACCGCCTGCTTCACGGCGATGCTTTTCAGCTTTTCCGACCATAATCCGCTTTTCATGCTCTTTGTCTTTACCATGCTCATCTTTCATCTTTCCTCTCAATTAAACCCCAGTCGTCTTTCTATATTCTATATATTACCAGTTATTATTTTCCATTTTTGTCGAATTTGAAAACAACAAAAAAAAGCGCTCCCCCGAAAGGGAGTTGGACTTAGGGATTTATGAAAACAAGTTAATTTTTGACCGACTTTCTTCAAGCGGAGACAGCAAAGAAATGACTGCACTGAAGGATAAAACCTTTGGTGCAGTCTTTCTTTTTGGACTTAATCCTG
>JAKOTC010000040.1 GCA_029776465.1 Bacillota bacterium | reverse complement strand
TTTTGTATTATATAAAAATGTTATTACTTTTTGTAAACGATATTTCCGCCGAGTAAGGTCATTTTAACCCGTCCCGTCAGGGTCATGCCCTCAAAAGGCGTGTTTATTGATTTGGAATGATAGGGCGGGGAAACCGTCCATTGCTCGGTTGGATGGAACAACACCAAATCAGCGGGAGCTCCCGGTTTCAGGGTTCCGGCCGGAATCCCCAATATGGAAGCAGGAGCGGCGCTCATTTTTCGAATCAGTTCGGTGAAGCTGAGCAGGCCCGGTTCCACCAGGGTGGTGATGCCTACAGCCAGAGAGGTTTCCAGCCCGATAACTCCATTGGGTGCAGAAGCAAAGTCCGCCTTTTCCTCGGGGGCGTGGGGGGCATGGTCGGTGGCAATGACGTCCAGAGTGCCATCCCGCAGCCCTTCAATGACCGCAAGCCGGTCGGATTCGTCCCCCAGTGGCGGATTCATCCGGAAGTTGGCGTTTCGGGTGGCCAGCATATCGTCGGTGAGGGTGAAATAATGGGGGGCGGTTTCGGCGGTGACTTTTACGCCCCGGCGCTTGGCTTCTCTGATCAGCTGAACGGAACCCCGGGTGGAGACATGGGCAATGTGAACCGGTACTCCCTCATTTTCCGCCAGCAGGATTTCGCGGGCCACCGCCACATCCTCGGCGCTTCGGGGAATGCCCGAAATGCCGAATCTGCGGGAGTTTTCGCCCTCATTCATCAGCCCGCCCTTGGCAAGGGTGAGTTCCTCGCAATGGGCGGTGATGGGTAAGCCGAGCTGTGCGGCGTGGATTGAAGCTTTGCGCATCAGGGCAGCGGTTAAAACTGGGCGCCCGTCATCGGTGAGGGCGATGGCTCCGGCTTTTTTCAAAGCCGCAAAATCGGTCAGGTCTTCGCCGGCTAATCCGCGGGTAATAGCTGCAGCAGTATACACCCGGCAGGGCTGTCCGGCTGCTTTCTGCAGGATCCATCGGACGATCTCGGGGGTATCCGCCACCGGACGGGTGTTGGGCATGGCAAGCAGGCTGGTCACGCCTCCTGCCGCCGCAGCCCGGCAGCCTGTTTCAATAGTTTCTTTATGGGTGTAGCCCGGCTCCCGCAGATGGACATGCATATCCACCAGACCGGGAGCGCAAATCAGCCCAGAAGCATCGATGATTTCACCGCCTCCGTTATAAAAACCGGCGATGATTCCGTTTTCTATGGCGATATCACAGATCTGGTCCAAACCAGCAGAGGGGTCGATCACACGCGCACCCCGGATGGTCAGCATGGGTATCCCTTCTTTCTAATCTATCATTATACCATACCCTTATGAGGGATGTCCACTTTCAGGGAGTTATTTTGGAAATATATTATATGTATATGGCTAAAGGATGAAAAAACGGCAAAATCCATCGATGAAATGGATTTTGCCGTATGGTTCAGTTCGCGCTGCTTGTGTTTGACAAAGAAGAGGACGATTCCGGTGAGATGATGCCGTGGGAAATGCAGTTATTGACATGCTCCTGAAAGGTTGTGGCGTAATAATAATTGCCCTGCTTGTCCGCAGCAAAGAACAGATAATCGGTATCGGCGGGATTGCAGGCTGCTTTCAATGCCGCGGCTCCGGGGTTGCAGATGGGCCCGGCAGGAAGTGCGGAGCATTTATAGGTGTTGTAGTAAGAATTATATCGGTTTATATCCCCGGTTAGGTTGGGTTTGACATACCACTCGATATAATGAATGGTCGGATCGGACTGCAGCTTCATGCCGGCCTTCAGCCGATTGTGAAACACCGAGGAGATTTTGGCCATCTCGGCGGTGCTGTTCGCTTCCTTTTCGATGATGGACGCCAGCGTGATAATCTCATCAGTGGTCATGCCGGGATAGCTGTATTTGCTGCCAATATTGCTTTCAGCGCTTCTCAGCATTTTCCCGATGACGTCCTGGGGCTTGCTGTTCTTATAAAATTCATAGGTGTTGGGAAACAGGTATCCTTCCAGCTTATAACACCGGTTTTCATTTGAAGGGATGGCCGCTACAAGCTTATAATAAGAAAAATCATAACTGTTGACGGTGGAGAGAAAGGCAGCTTTGGTGCAAACGCCGAACTCTTCCAGCTTATCTCCGATCTGAGAAATGGAGTAACCCTCCGGAAAGGTAATGCGCACCACATTGGGCGGCAAAGAAGAAACTGAAGAAGGAGCGGATGCAATAGAAGCCGCGGAGGAAGCGGGTTTGGAGGAGGTCGGTGAGGCAGCTGCCTTTGAGGCTTTGAAGCCGGAACCAGCCGTTGAAACCGCTGATGCTGCTGAATCCGCTGAAGTTCCCTCGACCCGGTCTGCGATGCTGACGACAGGCTCGGAGGGAATGGGCACATACCCCTGCGTTTCCGAAGAAATCGAAGGGGATGTGCCATTCGTTTCACAGGCAGTCAAAAGCAGACAAACCGCTGCAACAAAAATCATAAACTTCTTCATGCTAAAACTCCGACAGAGCGCCAAGTGATGATTTCATTGATTTTGTAATGCCGACTTAAAATTCGCAGCGCTTGCTGATAATCTCCACCAGGTTTTCAATTTTAACCCGTTCCTGCTGCATGGTATCGCGGTCACGGATGGTAACGCAGCCGTCTTCCAAACTGTCAAAGTCGAAGGTCAGGCAGAAGGGAGTGCCGATTTCATCCTGGCGGCGATAACGCTTACCAATGGAGCCGGCGTCGTCAAAGTCCACCATAAAGTGCTTGCGCAGCATGGCATAAACCTCGCTGGCTTTATCGGACAGCTTTTTAGAGAGGGGTAAAACGGCTGCTTTGAAGGGAGCCAATGCCGGATGGAGATGAAGCACCACACGGGTCTCACCCTCGATAACCTCCTCGTCATAGGCTTCGCAGAGGAAGGCCAGCGCCACACGGTCGGCACCCAGAGAAGGTTCAATGACATAGGGGATGTAGTGTTCGTTGGATTCCTGATCAAAGTATTCAAGGCTTTTGCCGGAAAGGTTCTGGTGCTGCTTCAGGTCATAATCGGTCCGGTCGGCAATGCCCCACAGTTCGCCCCAGCCAAAGGGGAAGAGATATTCAATATCGGTGGTGGCGTTGGAATAGAAGCAAAGCTCTTCGGCGGAATGATCCCTCAATTTAAGATTTTCCTGCTTTATGCCGAGGGAGAGCAGGAAGTTTTTGCAGAACTCTTTCCAGTAAGCAAACCACTCCAGATCGGTGCCGGGCTTGCAGAAAAACTCCAGCTCCATCTGTTCAAACTCGCGGGTGCGGAAAATAAAATTACCGGGGGTGATTT
>JAKOTC010000039.1 GCA_029776465.1 Bacillota bacterium | reverse complement strand
TGCGGCGCTCCAGTCCACCCTCAGGGCTTTTTGCTCAAGCAACGGCGTAATCAACATCCGCTGAAAGCGAACTTTTTCTTCGTAGCGAATACTTACATCCTGCCAAAGCCCGCCTTTGATGTTACCTATCCCCCACTGAGAGCCGTAGGCGTGGGTGGCGGGCAAGGGCGAGCCGAATTTGTTGCCAAAGTCGGTAAACACCCGGATGGCGATGGTATTGTCCGCTCCGAATTCAACGAAATCCGTAATGTCCACTTCCCAGGGAGTGAAGTCCCCGTGGTGGCTTCCCACTTCCTTGCCGTTCACGAATAAAAGGGCTTCGTAGCCGATCACGCCAAAATGCAGAATCACCTGCTTGTCTTTCAGCGCTTCCGGTATCTCGATCTTTTTCCTGTACCATCCCTTGACGAAGGGGAGCTTTTCCGTCCGGTAACCGGGATACTTGTAGTACCAGTCCAGGGGAACAGCGATCTCGTCCCAGTTTGAGTCGTCGAAGTCGGGCAGATGATAACCTTTATCCAGGTCTTCGTCTGCCGGAAATGGTTCGGTGCTGTTTGTGAGCCCCGAAATTTTCCAGGTTCCATTCAATGAGTGGACAATTTGAAAATCGGCCAGGGAAAAGCTTGCGCCGGAGGGCAGCTCCACAGTGATCTCGTGTTTAGGCGTCACTGTTGAGACATAGGCGGGAATCTCTTTTTTGGGAGGATAAAACGGTTCTGGCTTTGCTGCGGCCACCTGCCGCTCCCTCATCATTGTCCCTTCGCGAAGCTGCCCTAAAGAAGCCAAGGGCTTGCCTGCGAACAACAGTTGGGGTTTTCCTTCCGCGGATTCAACTTCGCCAAAGGCAACTCCGTCGAGATAAAGGTTGCGATCCTCATCCTTTGTCGAAGCGTCGTTCAGATAGGATATTTTTACCTGATGCACGCCTTGCGAAAGCTCCAGCGCCGGGCTGATATACAAAGCCTTGTCCCCTTCAACCGTCCAGGTGCACACGTCTTTGTCAGCCACTGTCAGCTTCATGATCGGCCATTCATTGTTGCAAGGTCTGCCCCAGGCCCTGAGCACAATTTTGAAAAGACCATCTTTCTCCGCTTCCACAGCGAAGGTCAATGTGCGCTGTCCGCTCCAGAAGGAGATCTGGCCTTTTACCACTTTCATATCCTGGCTGCTGACCAGAAGAAGCGGTGAATCGACCCCGGCATAGCTCCCGCTTTTCAGGGCGGAAGCCGCAGCGTGCGCGCAAAAAGCGCCGAGGCAAAACACCAGCACAGCAATAACGGTTTTTCTCAATCCTACCGCCTCCATCAAACTTCTTGCTCTCAGTCCGCCGCTTTTTCCCCGCTGACGGCCACCAATATGGGCACGGACTCGCCATACGAAACAAAATCAATGCTCGCGATGGGCACCTCTGGTTTGGGATTTTCCCACGCGAACAGCCACAGACCAACTTCATGCCCTGTTGGATTTTCCGCGACATACGCAAGCAATGCTTCGGGCAAATGCCTGGGAGCCCACCAGTCC
>JAKOTC010000038.1 GCA_029776465.1 Bacillota bacterium | reverse complement strand
CAGACAGAAAGAAGGCTCTCTGTTTGCAGATTTGCTTAATTAAACTTGGGAAGCCAGTCGCCATGGGCTTCGATCAGGTCGTCGCACAGGCTCTTAATATCGTCCAGGCTCAGTTCGGCAGCGGTGTGGGGATCCATATAGGCGGCCATGTAGATATACTCTTTCTTGCGGGTTCTGGCGGCCTCCATGGTCAGCATCTGAACATTGATGTTGGTGCGGTTAATAGCCGCGCACTGCTCGGGCAGGTCGCCTACAAAGCAGGGCTTAATGCCGGTGCGGTCAACCAGGCAGGGCACTTCCACGCAGCAGTCATTGGGCAGGTTGGTGATCAACCCTTTGTTCAGAACGTTGCCGTGGATGCGGTAAGGTTTATCCGATTCCATGGCTTGAATGATATAGGCGGCAAATTCGTTGGATTTGGTATGCGTCAGCTGAGCGTCATGCACCAGTTCATCCCGGCGTTTGTTCCATTCCGCAATCTGGTTGATGCAGCGGCGGGGATATTCGTCCAGCGGGATTTTAAAGCGGTCGATCAGCTCGGGGTATTTGCTTTTAATATACCAGGGAGTATACTCGGAGTTATGCTCGCTGGATTCGGTGACATAATAGCCGAAGCGTTTCATAATATCAATCCGAACCAGATCCCACTCATCCTTATAAATGCCCTTGCCCGCATCCTGGGCACGGCGCTTGATCTCGGGATACAAGTCGTTGCCGGCCAGGTCCTCAATCTTCAAAAGCCAGGCCTGGTGATTGATGCCGGCAATCTCCCAGCGGCAGTTATTGATGTACTCGTCCATGGCAAAAGTGCGCAGCAGGCCATTGGCGCAGCTCTGAACGCTGTGGCAGAGACCCACCGAGTTCACGCCCAGATATTTCTGAATGTATCCGGACAGCATGGCCATGGGATTGGTGTAGTTGATGAAGAGATAATCCTTGTGGCAAACCTCATCCATGTCCTTTGCAAAGTCCTCTAATACCGGAATGGTGCGGAGGGCGCGGAAGATGCCGCCAATGCCCAGGGTATCGGCGATGGTTTGACGCAGACCGTATTTCTTGGGGATTTCAAAATCGGTCACGGTGCAGGGCTCGTACCCACCCACCTGAATGGCGTTGATCACATATTTGGCATCCTTCAGGGCCTCCCGGCGGTTGAGCGTTTTGGTGATGATGGCCTTTCCGTTGGCATTTCTGTTGATGTTGTTCAACATCATATAAGAATCGTCCAGACGAACCGGGTCAATATCATACAAGGCGATCTCAAACTCGCCCAGTTCAGGGGTCATAATGCAGTCACCCAGAACATTTTTGGCAAAAACAGTGCTGCCCGCACCCATAAATGCAATTTTAATCATCCGAGTTCCCTCCGTTTTCTTGGTCTTGTTCGTCGGTATTGTACCATAATTTTCTCAGTCCTGCAAGCCACAATTCTCCCGAACGGACATTTTCCATATCGGCGATAATCTGCCGGCAAAGCTCCTCCACCGAGTCGAACTTTTTCTCCTCCCGAACGAATTTGGTCAGTTCAACTTCGATTTGCTCGCCGTACAATTCGCCCTCAAAATCAAAGATATGGGTCTCGGCGGTAACCGTCCGCCCGTGAACGGTGGGGCGCTTGCCGACATTGGTGATAGAGGGCCATCTTTCCCCTTTGATCAGGGACTCGCTGGCATACACCCCAAACTTAGGGAGGGCCACCCCCGCGGGAATCTGCTGGTTGATGGTGGGATAGCCGATGGTGCGGGCCACCTGCTTGTCAGGCTGAACTATATAGGAAAAGGAATACCGCCTGCCCAGCAGCAGGGATACCCATTTCAAATCTCCCTCGGAGAGTTTTTCGCGAATAAGGGTGGAGCTTACCTGGACACCGTTCACCTTCACCGGCGGAATAACCTCATACTGAACTCCGGCCGCCTCGCAGAGATCCGCGAGCAGCCCGGCATCGCCTTCCCCACCCCTGCCGAAATGATAGTTAAAACCAAAGCAGAGCTTTTCGGCCTTCATCCTGTTCTCCAAAAACTCAAAAAACTGCTTTGGGGTTTTACCCATCAGCTCGTGAAATGGAACCATCACAACGGTTTGGACACCCAGTTTTTCGAAAAGGGTAATCCGCATCTCGTTGGTCACCAGCTTGGGCACCGGTTCACCGGTCAGCACCTCCCGGGGGTGATCGGCAAATGTCAATACGACCGGCATTAATCCCGCGCCATAATGAACCGCCGACTCGATAACCTGTCGGTGACCCAGATGAACCCCGTCAAAAAAGCCCAATGCCACAGCGGTTCTCTGTTCGAACTCGATATCCTCAATGCTTCTGATTACTTTCAAAATATTCACTCCTTGTAAGAGTTCCCGACAACGATCCCTTTAATCGCAAAAGATTTTTTCCGCCTTCAGCATCTGGTTGGAAACCCGCCCCAAGCCTAAAAAGACATCCTGGTGATATACCCGGACAAACCCGTCATCGGCTTTCCAGAAAAAAGCCGCACCGTTCATAAACAGCTTTTCTAGGGAATGGGTCAGCTCGATGGGGGGATAGTCCATAAACACCCGGTCCGTTGCCATCAAAAATTCAGCGGGGTCCCCGTTTTGCAGCTGTTCGAGGGTAACGCACTCCTCCAGGGAAAAACCGCTTGAGAATTCCCGAACCAGGCTGGTCATCACCGCTCCGGTTCCAAGCCTCTGCCCGATATCATGCACAAGGCTGCGGATATAGGTGCCCTTCCGGCACTCCACCCTGAGAATAAAATCACTGCCGTCCTCTTTCAGGGTCAGCTTATCAATCTGAACCGGGCGGAGGGGCGGTACAACTTCCTTGCCCTTTCTTGCTATTTGATAAAGCTTCTGCCCGTCGATTTTGATGGCGGAATAGAGGGGCGGGCGCTGCATAATGGCCCCCGTGAACTCGGGCAGAAGCGCCTTCACATCCTCAAAACCGACCCGAGAGGCGTCTTTCACCGCCACCACCTGCCCGGTGATATCGTAAGTATCGGTTTGAATCCCCAGCCGGAAACCGGCGGTATAAATTTTGCGGGTGTCCGTCATCCGGTCGGCCGCTGCCGTAGCCCGGCCAATAAAAAGAGGCAGCACTCCTGTCGCCATTGGGTCGAGGGTGCCGCCATGACCGATCCGGCGTTCCCGCAGAATGCCCCGGCACTTGGCTACCACGTCAAACGAGGTGAACCCCTCCGGTTTATTAATGCAGAGTATTCCGTTATAGCTCATATTCTATTCCTAAAAAATTAAATAAAAATTAAAATCAAGATAAAAAGTCTCCTACGGCCTCAATGATTTTTTCACGAACTTCTTCCAGGCTGCCGTAAAGGGTGCAGCCTGCCGCCCTGGCATGGCCGCCTCCGCCGAACCGTCCGGCAATTTCATAGGCATTGACCCCCGAAACGGTTCTCAGCGAGATTTTGAATTCATCTTCGGATTTCTGTTTGATGGTGATGCCGCACTGAACACCCTCCACCCGTCTGGGCAGGGCCGCAATCTCTCCCAGGTCTTCATCGTAATAGCCGGCCTGCTCACGCATATCCAGAGTGACCGTGAGGATGGCGCATCGGCCCTCATAATGAAATTCGATGCTGTCCAGCGCCAGCCGCATGATTTCCATCTCAGCCCGTGTTTTGGTTTCAAACATCAATTTGTTGATCATGGAGGTTTCCGCCCCGGCCTGAGCCAGAATCATACCGGCTTCGAAGGTCTGGGCATTGGTGTTGGAATAGCGGAAACAGCCGGTGTCGGTGGTAATACCGGTGAAAATGGCGTTGGCAATCTGCTTGGTAAGCGGCACGTTCATGGCTTCAGCCAGCTCCAGCATTAAAATCGCAGTCGCCGAGGCCGAAGCGTCAATTACGGAAAGCTTCGCATACCGTTCGTTGGACACATGGTGATCAATCAGCAGATCACACCTGCCGCCCAGTTCTTCCCAAAGGCTTCCCCAAAGGGAGATGCCCGCAATATCCACTGCCACAATCTGCCGGGGATCGGTGCAGGAAAGCTTCAGCCCCTCGGCGAGATAGGAATAGCGGGGCGGGATCGGGCTTGCGCAACGAACCTGAACCTGCTTGCCGATGGATTCCAAAATCCCTGCCAGCGCATAAGCCGAACCGAGGGTATCCCCATCCGGGTTAATATGGCTGACAATGCAGAAGCAATCGCCCGACTTTAAAAATTCCGCTGCTTCCTTGATGCCGGCAGCAATCTCACTCATCTTCAGTGGCATCGGTTTTTCCGTCCTTCTTTAATACGCTCTCGATCTTTTTGGATATCTCGGCACTGTACTCAATGGAATTGTCAGCAATAAACTCAAAAAACGGAATGGTGCGAAGGCGAAGTTTGGACGCGATTTCCCGCTGAATAAACCCGCCCGCCGCCTGAAGTCCTCTGGCCGCGGTTTTTGCCACAGCCAGCCCCTCCATGGCGCTGACATAAACCTTTGCACGGGACATGTCAGGAGCCAGTTCCAGCCGAACAACACTCAGCATACCCGAGATACGGGGGTCCTTCAGCCGTGGTATAATGGCGGTCAGTTCTCTTTTGATATCCTCTTCTGCCCGATCTCTGCGATAAGAAGCCATGTCCATCTTCCTTTCCTTCCGGCTTTATACATCCGGCGTAATCAATCTGTTTATTTCAACTTTAATCCGGGCGGTATTCCTCAATGATATAGGCTTCGAGGATATCGCCTTCTTTAATATCATTAAATTTAGCCAGGGTGATGCCGCATTCAAAGCCCTGCATAACCTCTTTTGCATCATCCTTAAAGCGTTTGAGGGATTCCAGCTTGTCGTCCGCGATAATAATGCTGTCGCGAACCACACGGATGAGCGCGTTACGGGTAACCTTGCCGTCCAGAACATAACATCCGGCAACGGTTCCCACATTGGAAATCTTGTAAACCTTGCGGATTTCCACTCTGCCCAGCAATACCTCGCGGGTCTTGGGCGCAAGCATGCCCTTCATGGCGCTCTGCACTTCATTTAAGCAGTCATAGATAATGCGGTAGAGACGGATATCCACACCCTCTGCCTCGGCATTGGCGGCGGCAATCGGGTCGGGTCTCACGTTGAATCCCACGATGATGGCATTGGAGGCCTGGGCCAGCATCACGTCGGACTCGGTCACGCCGCCCACGGCGCCGTGGATAACGCGGACACGAACCTCCTCATTGGAAAGCTTGTGCAGGGACTGGGTAATGGCTTCCACCGAGCCTGCCACGTCCGCCTTGACAATGATGGGCAATTCTTTTACCTCGCCCTCTTTCAGGGAGGAGAAGAGGTTATCCAGCGTGACTTTTTGCTGAGATTTGAATTTTTCTTCCTTCTCTTTGCTCTTGCGGCTTTCCACCAGCTCTCGGGCCAAGCGCTCGTCGGATACGGCGTCAAAGCCGTCCCCCGCCTGGGGCACCTCGGAAAGGCCGGTGACTTCCACCGGGCAGGAAGGCGCCGCCTTCTGCACCTTGTTGCCGCGGTCGTCGGTCATGGCGCGGACACGGCCCACGGTATTGCCGGCCACAATAATATCGCCCACATGGAGGGTTCCGTTTTGAACCAGCAGGGTAGCAACGGGGCCACGCCCTTTGTCCAGACGGGATTCGATCACGGTACCCCGAGCCGCACGGTCAGGATTGGCCTTTAATTCTTTCATATCGGCCACCAGCATCACGATTTCCAGCAGATCGTCAATACCCTGTCTGGTTAACGCCGAAACCGGAACCACAGGGGTATCGCCGCCCCATTCCTCTGGAACCAAACCATACTCGGTCAGTTCCTGCTTGACACGGTCGGGATTCGCACCCGGTTTATCCATTTTATTGACAGCCACAACGATGGAGACGTTTGCCGCCTTTGCGTGGTTGATAGCTTCCACGGTCTGGGGCATGATGCCGTCATCAGCCGCCACCACCAGGATAACAATATCGGTCACCTGAGCGCCTCTGGCTCTCATGGCTGTAAAGGCCTCGTGGCCGGGAGTATCCAGGAAGGTAATCTCACGATCCCCCACCGGAACACGGTAAGCACCGATATGCTGGGTAATGCCGCCGGCCTCTCCGCTGGCCACATTGGAATGACGAATGGCGTCCAGCAAAGTAGTTTTTCCGTGGTCTACGTGACCCATAACCACCACAATGGGGCTGCGGGGGACCAGGTTGTCGTCATTGTCCTCGGTCTGGTCGATAATCCGCTCTTCAATCGTCAGAGTGACTTCACGCTCAACCTTGGCGCCGAATTCCATAGCCACCAAAGCGGCGGTATCATAATCGATCACTTCGGAAGCAGAAGCCATGACGCCCAAGGAGCTCATCAGCTTTTTAACCACCTCGGCCACATTCTTTTTCAGGCGGGAGGCCAGTTCGCTGACGGAAATCTCATCGGGTATGGTAATTTTAAGCTGCTGCTTGCGGGCCTTCTCCAGCTGAATACGGCGCAGCTTTTCCGCCTCGGTCTCCTTTTTGGAGTATACCGGTTTCCCCTGCTGCTTGGACTTCTGGTTGATCTTTTGCTTGCGGGATTCAAAATTCTTACTGGGCATGTTGCGGGTGCTGGAGATATTCTCGTATTTATCGCTGTATTTATCTGCATCCACGAAGACGGTTCGGGTGTCGACGTGGCGAATCTCTTTATCGCGAGAAGGCGCCTGCCCTTTGGGCTTGGACTGGACATTTTGAGCGGGCTGAGCGCTTGCCGCCGGTGAACCCTGCTGGGCGTTTTGAGGACGAGGCTGATCATTGCCCTGCGTCCGATTTTGAACCGGGGCCTTGGCCCGATTCTGCGTCGAAGCGGGTTGGGCGGCGGAAGCCTGCTTGACAGCCTGCGGTGCCGCGGCCTGTTCCTGGGCAGCCTTTTGCTGAGCCTGGTCTGCTTTTTCCTCCTCTTCTTTACGACGGGCATCGCGCTTCTGCTCGGCTTCTTCAAAGAAGGCAGAAAAATTCTCAACAGAATGTTGTTTGGTAAGAACATCAAAAACGACGTTCAGTTCCTGCTCGGTTAAAACCGAGGAATACTTTTTCTCCTCTTTGGAAATACCGTTGAGTATAGCCAAAACATCCTTGCTTTGCAGATCGAAATCCTTCGCAAGTTCATGTACCTTATATTTTTTAATTATCATTTAGAATCCTCCTTGCTTTTAAGCGGGATGTCTTTCTTCTCCGTCGTAATGGGTTGGGTTGTTACAAGCTGAAAATTCGACTGTGCGGATTTCGCCAGACCCGGATCGGTCAGGGCCAGTATTCCGGTAAAAACACCCACAGCTTCGCCCAGCTGGTTCATGCTGTATGGGGTTTGGATACAGGGAACTCCCCGTTTTTTACAGACCTCGCAGATGGTTCGTTTGGACCGATCCGAGAGATCCGCCGCCATGAACACCACCACAGCCTTTCCGGCGTGAACGGCGTTGCTCACCGTTTCGATGCCCCAGCTCAGCTTTCCTGCCCGTCGGGCAAGGCCAAGCGTGGACATAAATCTGTCAATCAACCGCCTCAATCTCCTTTTTTAATTGTTCCATAATTTCATCAGGCACCGGTGTTTCCAGATTGCGCTCCAGCCGTTTGGTTTTCACGGCTTTTTTCAGGCAATCGGCGTTGGGGCACAGGTAGGCACCCCGTCCGGGAAGCTTACCCCTCTTGTCAATGGAAAGTGTTCCTTCGGGGCTGCGGACCACCCGTATCAGATCGCGTTTATTCTTCATTTCCCCGCATCCTGTACACATCCGCCGGGGCTGCCGCTTCTGCTGCATACGCCTCCACTCTCCCTTCCCCTCAGTCCAGACTATTCTTCCTCTGAATGAATATCAATCTTCCATCCGGTCATTCTGGCGGCCAACCGGGCGTTTTGCCCACGGTTTCCGATGGCGAGGGAAAGCTGGCCGGCAGGAACGAATACCCGGCAGGCTTTCTCCTGGTCTTCCAGTATCTCAATGCGAGAGACCACCGCCGGAGAAAGAGCAGCGCTGATCATCTCCACCGGGTCATCGCTGTAACGGACGATATCGATTTTCTCCCCGTTAAGCTCGTCAATGATTTTGGCCACACGGCTGCCCTTGTGTCCGATACAGGCGCCCACGGGGTCCACATTGGGGTCTCTGCTGTAAACCGCCATCTTGGTGCGGCTTCCGGCCTCACGGGCAATGGCCTTGATTTCCACCAGCCCGTCAGCGATTTCGGATACTTCATTTTCAAACAGGCGGCGAACCATGCCCGGATGGGTACGGGAAATCATGGCACGGGGGCCTTTGTCCCCTTCCTTCACATCCACCACATATACCCGGGTAATCTTACCCTCGGTCAAAACCTCACCGGGGATCTGTTCGCCCTTGGGCAGAAGCAGTTCGTTTCCGTCAATCTCCAGCGTCACATTGCCGGTGACCGGGTCAACCTTGGATACGCGGGCGGCCAGCAACTCGAACTGGTGCTTTTGGAAGGTCTCATACATCTGCGAGCGCTCTTCTTCCCGGATCCCCTGCCGTATCACATGCTTGGCGGACTGCGCCGCAATTCGGCCGAACTCTTTGGGGTCCAGTTTGACGTCCACAAAGCCGTCCGCCCGTTTGTAGTTTCTATGCTTCACAGCTTCAGACTCTAAAATTTCTCTGGCCGGATCCGTAACCTCTTTCACCACCGTCTTACGGATGTATACATCAAACTTACCCTTATCTATGTCCACGTCCATAATCACATTGTCTTCACAGCCATAATTGCGCCGCACAGCGATTAAAATGGCATTTTTGATACGCTCCAGCAACTGGTTCGCCGGAATACGCTTCTCCTTTTCCAGCAGCGAAAGCGCCTCAAAAAACTCGTTATTCACCCTATATACCCCCTGTATTATGATTCATCAACCAATCTGACAAATGCGGTTTCGGATAATTTATATTCTTCGTCACCCTTTTCGGTGCGGATACGAAGGACGCCCTTATCAAAGCCCACCAGCAGGCCTTCCCGTTCACGTTGGCCCTCCACAGGGCGAATCAGCCGCAGCAAAATCCGTTTACCCATGCAGGCAGTAAAGTGAGCGGGCTTGCGCAGACGCCGCTCGATTCCCGGAGAGGAGACTTCTAAATAATAGCTGTTTTCAATGGGATCGGCTTCATCCAGAATGGGATCGATCAGGCGGCTGAATTTTTCACAGTCTTCAATGGTCACTCCGCCCTCTTTATCGATATATATCCGCAAAAACCAGGCGCCGCCCTCTTTTTCATAGACAACGTCCCAAAGGGACAACTGACACTCCGCCGCAACAGGTGCGCAGAGTTCTTCTACTCGAGAGGCCACATTCCCTCTTTTAAATTCCGGCAACAAAACACATCCTTTACTTTTTGATTTTATAAGCTGATACAAAATATGCCGCTCAAAGGGCATTCAATACTAAATATTGATTCAAATCTATCAAAAACAAGTCTTGGCGGGGAGCGTAAAAAATATCCCCTATCATAAACGAAAGAGTGGGAGAATCCCACTCTTGGAAATAGGCATAAAGCATAAAGCTTGCGTCCATGATATTATAGCATATAAAAAGCCCGCTGGCAAGCCTTTTTTTAAAATTTGCTTGCTGCCTAAGTGTCAAGCTGACGTCCCAGGAAATTCCCAGCGACGGTCAACAGCTTAACGTCTGATTCTGTGGGCAAGCTGTTATTTTCCGGTGTCAACATCATGATAGCCCCGCAGATATCTCCGGCGGCTATAATCGGAACCGCAATGGAAACCGACCGCTCATATCCTTCAATCGCCATTAACTTACGAACATCGCTGGCGGAGGCCGAATATGTTTTTCTCGTCTCCATCAGTTCCTCAAGCTGGGGGGTGATGCGACGCTCAAGCACTTCTTTCTTGGAGATGCCCGCCGCCGCTATAACATGGTCCCTGTCACATACCACGATCGGATTGCCACAGCTTTTTGACAGCACCTCTGCATATTGAGATGAAAAAGTAGCCAGTTCTCCGACCGGGGAATATTTCTTAAAAATGACCTCGCCGTCTGCATCTGTGTAAATCTCCAGTGGGTCGCCCTCACGAATTCTCATGGTTCGGCGGATTTCCTTGGGGATGACAACGCGGCCCAGATCATCTATACGTCTCACGATTCCTGTTGCTTTCATAACTCAAATCCTCCTGTTGCCAATCGCTTCTATGGGTCGACGGGAAACACCGTCTGGCAGATATTAACCTCAGAAGCTGTCGATTTATGCTTTTGCTTTCGGCTTCTGGCGAGTAATATTTTGGTTGATCCGCTTCAGCCCGAAAATCCGGCCATCCGTCCTCATCCTAATTTTACCTAATCGACTTT
>JAKOTC010000037.1 GCA_029776465.1 Bacillota bacterium | reverse complement strand
TCAGCCCCCAGGCGAATATCAACAACAACTACAAGTCCCAGTTTGCCGATGTCAATCGCTGGGCCAGTGAAAGCGGCTATGTGGATTATTTGGCGCCCCAGGTCTATTTCGGTTATAAAAATGCCACCATGCCTTTTGATACAACCGTTCAGACCTGGCGGAACCTGGTGACCAATTCGAATACCAAGCTTTATATCGGTCTTGCAGCCTATAAGCTGGGCAATCAGGACAACAACGCCGGCGCCTCCGGCCTGAACGAATTCATCGGAACCACCGATCTGATGAAGCGGATGGTTTTAACATCTCGGGATAACCACAGTGACGGTTTTATTATTTACTCCTACCGAGCACTGGTCAGCTCAAGCAACCAAACCGAAATGAATAACCTGAAAAGTATTTTAAATTGACAGATTATATAAGCAGAGAAAAAGAGTGAACAAAGGGGTGGGGAAAATGCGATCATTCAAGGCTTCCGGAAAGCGCACACTGATCATTGTATCCTCCATTATTCTGGTGGCGGCTTTGGCCTTCGGAATAACGGTGGGGCTGATGTGGGACAGCATTCCTGCATTTTTAAATAAAGAGGTTGAGGATCCGCTACCGCTGACATTGGAGGAAGCTGACCCGGCTTTCGCTCAAACCCGATATACATACATGCCCAGGGTTTATCAGGCCATCGGGACCACGGCGCTTTCACCGGCCGAAAATCTGCTGGGTTTTGAACTGGTGGCGGGGATTGACTTCCTCACCAAAGATACCGTTACGCTGGAGGAAGCGAAGAAGGAAGTTGACAAAGCCATTGCCTCCGCGCTTTCCATGGAGATGACCGCCATGACGGTGGAACTGCAGAAAAATGGCAGGGTGATCTATGCCGATACGGCGGACAGCGCGCTCTCCGACGGGGGCGACCTGTTGGCATATATTCTGGAGAAAGCCAGAGAGAAAAAACTTTTTGTCATTTTGAAATACAATCCCTTTTTAACGGTTGAAGGGGGAAGCGAAAGGCTGTTGGACCCCCTCTGTCCCGAAGATGTAGCCGAGATTCAGCGGGTCGCCGGCGTAATTTCAGCCTACAAGCCGGACGGCGTGGTGTTTAACGACTGCGTGTACGAACCGGGCCAGGGCAGTTACGCCTATTATGCCCAGCTGGAATTGGGCTGCGGATTTGACTGCTATAAATACAACGCCATGATGGATGCGGTGGCCAAAGCGGAAAGCATCTTTAAAACCGCCCAACCCACCCTCTATGCGGGAATTTCGGTGGATGCCGTCTGGGCCACCACCAACACCCATTCCGAGGGGCTGAACGTTCAGTCTGATTATGAAACCTATTATGACGGCATGGCCGACACCCGCGCCTGGCTGAGCAACAACCTTTTCGATTTCGTGATTGTTGAGAATTATCACCCCCTTTCCGATAAGGCAGTGCCCTTTGAAAAGGTCTACGATTGGTGGGCCGAATGCGCCTCCAAAGCCGGCGTGGATATCTACGCCAGCCTTGCTGCCGACAAGGTGGGCAGCAAAGCCGCCGGATGGTCCTCCTATGACGAGCTTCCCCGTCAGCTGTTGGCGCTGAAGGCCAAAAAGGTTTACAACGGAAGCTTTATGTATTCCATTTCCCGTCTTGCTTCCTACAGTGAGATTGCCGCGGTTTTGACCAAGACCAACAAGGGCGAGACCAGCCGGGACGATATCCTGCGGACGCTGACCATCACCTCCCCCACCAAGACCTCCACAGTGACTTATGAATCCCTGCTGAAGCTGTCGGGAAGCTCGGACCCCAACTTCTCGGTCACCATAAACGGTCAAACGGTGGAGCGCACCGGCAAGGGTTATTTCTCCCTCAACTTTGATCTGGACGTGGGGGTCAACAAATATGTGATCTCCCACAAGGGCAAAACCGTTACATACACCGTGGAGCGGAAGGTAACCGTATTAAAAAGCGTTCAGCCCACCATGGCGGTCACCGTTTATACGGGGGATCCGGTGGTGTTTACCTGCACCGCTTTAAGGGATGCCACCGTTTATGCGACGATTGACGGAAAAAAAGTCCAACTTAAAAAGGATGAGAACGTCAGCGGTGACACAGATGATTCCGCCGA
Organism: Bacillota bacterium; assembly: GCA_029776465.1. Taxonomy (GTDB): domain Bacteria; phylum Bacillota; class Clostridia; order Oscillospirales; family JAKOTC01; genus JAKOTC01. Next base: position 2,362 of record JAKOTC010000037.1, on the reverse strand, counting down.
CCAGTTCTCCGATTATGTCAATTTCTCCGGATATTATACCGTTCCCTCCGGCTCAAAGGCCAGAACCATTTCCGATCTCAGCTTCACAGCCAGCTGGAAATATAAAGGAAAAACCTACACAGAGACCAAGGCGGGAGCCAAAGTTAATGTCAAGGTGCCTGATTCCAGTGTGAGCAGGGTCGCCGAAATCAAGGTGGACCAGGCCGAAGTGATGAGCTTTACCGCGGTTGACGACAAATCCCGCCCCATTTACTATCCACTTCCCAAGGGCACCAAGGACTATGTGGTGGGTGAAGTGACAGCCCCCGGCACGGATGAAAACGGCAATAAATTTGTCTATGTCTATTACAAATTAAAATCCGGCAAGCGGATTTATAAAAGCGCCAACGGGGTGGATACCGGTACGGCCACGGTGACCACCGGAACCATTCCCAACAATACCATCAGCAAGGTGACCCTTGAAAAAACAGGCACATTCTCCAACCTGTCCTTTACCATGAGCTCCAAAATCCCCTTTACCGTCCAGCTTTCCCCCGTCAGCTATGCCAAGGATACGGACTATGATTTCTCCTATTCCATCGAGAACTTTAAGGCCACTACGGTGGATATCGTCTTTGACTATACGGTTGAAACCTCTAAGCTGCCCGACTTTACGGGCAATCCCCTGTTTTCCAAGGCCGAATGGGTGCAGAAGGACAACAAGCAGATCTGCCGCCTGACCCTGGCCAAGGCGGGAAGCTTCTTCGGGGTCACCTCCAGCTACAACGGAAACGACCTGGTGTTTAAGTTTAAAAATCCGGCGGTGATCCGTTACGCCGCCAACGAGTTCGGATTCGATCTTACCGGCGTCAAAATCATGCTGGATCCCGGGCATGGCGGAGACAGGGTCGGCGCCGTGGGCGCAAACCCCAACTATCCGGAGAAGAGAATCAATCTGGAACTGGCGCAAAAGATCAAAGAGACCCTCACCAGGCTGGGGGCAGAGGTGATCATGACCCGTGATGGCGACACCTCCCTCTCTCTGGCGGGCCGGGTGAAAAAATGCGAAGAGAGCGGAGTTCATCTTTTCATCAGCATCCATCATAACTCCGCCTCCAATGTTAACGCCATCGGCACCGAGGCTTATTATTACGAACCCTTCTCTAAAACCCTGGCCACCAATATCCATGACGAGATGGTTAAGTACTTCGGCACCTATATGTACCCGGATAAACCCAGCTCCGCTTATGCAAGGTATGTCAAATACTATCCCTATGGAATGATTCGCACCTGGTCAGCCCCCGCGGTTCTGGTGGAATACGCCTATATGTCCAACTCTGCCGAGCTGGAAAAGGCCATTAGCTCTAACACTCAGTATGGCTTTGCCAAGGCCACCGTGAAGGGCATCATCAACTATATCATCCAAACCGGCGTCGTGGAAGGAACTTATATCCCGCCCACAAGCGGAGGCAGTTCTCCCTCCACCAGCTCCCCCAGCGTTTCTTCCGAGGATTCCCCCTTCACATCCTCCTCCATCAGTTCCTATGAGGAGGAGACCAGCAGCGACAGCGGTATTATCGGGCCCGAGCCCTCCTCCGATACCACTTCCGAGGATTCCGAATGATTGTCAAAAAAGGCAAATAAACATGCGGCCGTTCTTGCTGGACGGCCGCATGTTTTATATGATATGAGCGCAAGAGAACCGGGATAAAATATTATTTGATAAAAATCAGTCCGTTCAGTTCGGCAAGGCTGCTGTTGAGATATTGATTTGTTACCACAAAGACGTCGCTGTTATCATTAACATAAAAGGACTGCATTCTTTCGGTGAGTACAAAACTATCGCCGTTCAGTTCGGCAGAAGACAGCACTTGTGCAACTTTTGTGATCTGATCTCCCTCCAGCTTATAGCGGTGAATCACCAACTCCGAAATCGGTGTATCGGATTTTATTATAGTCAGTCCATAAAACGCTGTTCGTTCTGATATTTCCGGTATCAATCATTTTTTCGGTTTGAATGTTGAGGATATAATTATTTCAATGTTTGTCCCGTGTTGATTTGTTTCCCTGCCGAATTTATGCTATAATAATTCCAAATACCATTGTTAAAAAGAAAGGCATGAGAATATGAGACCACTTTATTTGGTTTGCAACGCTCATATCGACCCCGTCTGGCTGTGGGAGTTGGAGGAGGGCGTGGCGGAAACCCTTTCAACCTATCGTGTAGCCGCCGATTTCTGCGAGGATTATGACGGCTTTGTTTTTAACCATAATGAGGCCATGCTCTACCAGTGGGTGGAAGAGCATGACCCGGAGCTGTTTGCCCGGATTCAAAAGCTGGTCAAGGAGGGCAAGTGGCACATCATGGGGGGTTGGTATCTCC
>JAKOTC010000036.1 GCA_029776465.1 Bacillota bacterium | reverse complement strand
TTCGGGCATAAAAATCAAGGTTGAAAAAGTCAAAAGGATATTCAGCGGTCTGCTGCAGGAAGTAGAATAACCGGAAAGATTCATGCCGCATGTGCTGATGGTGGTGTCCACAATGGCAATGGAATGATCCAGCAGCGGATCCGTAACCTGTAAAGGACCTGCGCCTCCGGTGCTGCAGCTGATTCTGACATTGTCCCCCAATACCGAACTGTTGCTATTGGATCCCCGGCGAAAATTATCGTCGCTCACACCAGCTATATCATGTCTATAACTCATTCTTTTCACCTGTTCTTGCAAAATTCAGAAGGTGACGATAGCCGATAGAGTTGCTGTTTGATCTCACCGTTCCTGATACATTGTATGAAAAAGGGCATAAAATGTGATTCCATTATATTCGTTCTGTTGGCCATATTTTCACCCATAATAAAAAATACCGCCATAAGACGGTGTTTGAATCCCTCATCCTATTGAATAACTCCGATCAGGGCAAGATCGAAATTGCTGCCCCTGCAATCGGGCCTGTTTCCGTGAATCACCCGAATCTTGCACCGGTGTTTTCCGGGCTGTAAGTCCTCGGCCAGGATTTCGCTTTTAAACCATCCGCTGTCACCGCACCAATCAAAACGGGGCCGCTGCATGGTTTGCCAGTCCCCCTCATCAATCTGCCAGACAAATTCGGAGGAAGTTTTGCCAAAATCAAAGCCCAGGCAAAGCCCACGTCCTTCAAAAAAGAAGGACAATTCCGCTCCCACCGAGGCGGTGGACAAAACCTGATCAAATCCAAACACGGTTCCCCGCCGTAAAATCTTCCAAGGGCCATGGAGGTTCACCTGTTCAAAATTCAGATTCGTGGTATGCTGCCAGTTTTTCGGAAAGATAGGCGGAGGCATCCGTGAGCCGGACAGAATGGGAGAGGACTCGCTGTTGGTAAAAAGTTCTCGCTTTAAAAGATCCATCACACAGCTGGCATAACAATAACTGCCCCTTGCCGACGGATGGATTCCATCGGGAAGCCACTCCTCCCAAGCCATCCACCCCTTTTGCTGCTCTCGGAAGGCATGCAAGCCCATCCAAACCGAGCTGATATGATAATGCACGGCCAGTGCTTCAAACTGAGAGATGGTCTCAGGCACTCTCCCCGCCATCATGTCTTCATACATGGCCGGGCAGTATGTATAAACCAGAATCACATCGGTCTTTCCCGAGGCCAACAGCTTTCGGATCATCCCCTCTCGGGCGTTGTTTCGCCGGTCGGTTTCCATCTCCAGATCGTTAACCGCATACTCAACAAAAACCAGATTACAACCCCGGCTGAGAATATCCCGCTCCGCCCGGAATACCCCCAGTTCGGAGGATGTAGAGCCGATTGCCGCGTTTTCCACATAGATGCGGGCGCTGGGATAGCTTTGACAAAACCAGTTGCAGACCGGCTCCGTCCAGTTTTGAGGCCCGGCGGTAATGGAACCGCCCAAAAACCCGATTCTGAGAGCGCCGTTCCAGATGGCTTGTCTTGTATTTTTCAGGGTTCCCCTGTAATGAAATACTTTCAAATTCCCATAACCTCCTCCCCTTTCGTTAAATTATACCATTATTTATCATAAATATCAATATTTTGTGAAGCAGAGAGCCGATGGCTATCACTCGGCAGAAGAGATCAAAACAATAATATCTTTATCGTTCAGCAAAATTGCTTCATGCCCCCTTTGTCAATAGCCGATATTGACCCAAAGGCAAAAATAACAATAAATACAGACTGCTTATCAATCTACCATAATTGACAGGCAGCCTGTAGCTTCGGGGAGTAAAACCCTTTTATTACCCAATTACCACCGACCGATTTTTCGACAGCAGCCTGACGATGTGATAACAGTCGATCCAGATTTCCTTTGCACCGCTTTCCTGAGATTTGTCAAAAATAAGCTGAATGCCGAAATGCAGGTGGGGAACCCGGATATTATTCACATTCTCTTTAATGCTGTATCCCGTCATCCCCAGATATCCGATCACCTGTCCTGCCTCAACCCGGTCACCCTCCTTCAGTCCCGGTGCATAAGGGTTGTTCTTCCTCAGATGAGCATAATAGTAATAGCGCAATCCGTCATCGCTGCGGATACCGATCCGCCATCCGCCGTATCGGTTCCATCCCAATGCCGTGATGGTTCCACCCTCCACAGCCACAATAGGGGTTCCGATTCGTCCCATGATATCATGGCCCAGATGCTTGCGCCTGAAGCCATAGCTTCTGTCATTCCCAAAATCATCACAGTGGCTATAAGCATAACCCCGAGCAATCGGCGAATAGACCTTCAGGCCATACCGGATCTCTTTGGTTTTCACACCGTTCTTCTCCGTCTCCACTTCAAAAATCCCCACATATTCTTTTAAAACCGCGGTGTAGGCTTCAAGATAGTATTTATAATATTTCATATTGGCCGTCAGTTCCTCCATCGTGGCCCCTTCCTTCAGCTTTTTTACCAGCTTATCCATCTCTTCGCTTTTCTGGTCTTTGAATCGGTTGCCGTTTTTACAGGCAACATAGGCCAGCAGTTCAATCCAGTTAAAGTGCAGATCTTCTCCGAAGGAATTAATATCGTACATTAGAGCCTGCAGCATCACCGTGTATGTGGGTGCAAAGTCCACCCAGGTAATATAGCTTCTTCCCTGGTCATCCGGCTTGGAATACAGCGCCTCTATGGCCTCCGAACCACCACAACCGACATTCAGAAAAGCGAACATTACACAAAAAAGGATTAATAGGCTTCTTTTAAAAAATCGCACAGTCTCAGCACCCCCAAATCCTTTTCTATGTTTATTCCGAACAAGCTCCAGGAATTACTATAATTTTGAATTATTCGCTTGACAAACCTTCTATAGGGCTTTAGAATGGCATTATAAAAGTTTTCCCTGTTGATTTCGGATTGTGAAAGGCGGAATCACCATGTTGACCCGGCCCTCTCCCATTCCTGCTCAGGCTAAAGAGCCGAACCATTCTCGTATACCCCATTATAACAGAGAAACCCTTGAACTTTCGGCAACCATCATTTTGGAAAATTCCTGTGCAGGTATGAGCAAAAAGCCCAAGCCCATACCGGTGGAACAAATTGCCCAAAAGGACCTGAAGTTGAAAATTGATTATCAAGTCTTATCTCCCGACAAAAGCATTCTAAGCCTTATGATCTTTAACAAAAGAACCGTCAGGATCTATGAGGGATCCGGGTCAAAAGAAAAGCTTCTTCTGGCTGAACGGGGAGACCTGCTGATTGACCCTTCCCTGAATCGGGAGGAAAGAGAGCTTACCTTTAAGCGCCGTTTTGTCATTGCCCATGAGATAGGGCACTGGTTTTTACATCAAAGCCTGCATAAACCGCAGTCCTCTCTGCATGAAACCATCTCCTCAACCGAATTTAATCTCCTGGAATGGCAGGCGGACTATTGGGCCTCCTGCCTTCTAATGCCTCGAACCGCCGTCCGCAGAATGTTCGAGGAATGGCTTTACCGTCACAAATTGAGCCATTCCTATCTTCTCGGCCTGCAAAATTCGCAAAATCAAAACCATTATGGGTCCGGTCAAATTCTTCAAAAGCTTATTGCTTCCGTTGCGGATACATTTCAAGTTCCCGTCAAAGTCGCCGCCATGCGGTTGTATCAGCTGAAATTGCTCTAGCTGCAGGTTTAAAATAAAGCATCCCGTCCGAGTTTTTCGGACGGGATGCTTTTAAGCGGAACGGGTTTTATCTCTGAGGGAGAACCCGTTTTTTTATTTTTATTCCGGTGGGCGAGCCGGCCAAACCGCCCTCACCCGTTTCCCTCAAACCGGGGGACATCTGGCTGCCAACCTCCCGCATGGCGTCAATCACCTCGTCGAAGGGAATGACGCTTTGAATGCCGCAGAGGGCCATGTCCGCCGCAGACAAGGCATTTACCGCACCAATCACATTTCGTTTGACACAGGGCACCTCCACCAATCCGGCCACCGGATCGCAAACCAGGCCAAGCAGATTTTTCAGAGCAATCGCTCCCGCCTGCATGGACTGGTCACTGTCACCGCCCGCAAGATAAACCACCGCAGCCGCAGCCATGGCCGAGGCAGAACCGATTTCCGCCTGGCAGCCTCCCTCCGCTCCGGAAATGCAGGCTCGGGTAGCAATAATCTGGCCGACTCCGGCAGCAATATACAGCGATTCCAGCATTCGTTCATCGGGGATGTTGTGCTTGCTTTGATAGGGCAGCAAAACCGCCGGCAGCACCCCGCAGGAACCTGCGGTGGGCGCCGCCACAATCCGCTTCATGCAGGCGTTGGACTCTGCCATCTGTAAGGCCTGGGCGATAACCAGGCCGATAAACTCGCCGCAGATAGGCTCGTGTTGCTTGATGCCGTCCCGCATCCTTGCGCCGTCTCCGCCCACCAGCCCGCTGGTGGAACGCAGAGAGTCCTCATATTCCCGGCTGGCCGCTCTCATTGCGCCCCAAAGCTGTGACATCCTTGCTTTGGACTCTTCGGCTGAAATACCTGTTTCCCTGGCGTCTTCCTCCATAATGATCTGCCAAAGGGGAAGACCCTGCTGCTTCTCAGCATTCAGCATCTCTTGTATCGATTGAAAGCTCATACTTTCTCCTAATCCAGATAGGTAACCTTCACGATTCCTTTGATTTTTTCAAACGCCTCCACAGCCTTCCGGTTGATAAGCTGATCGGTTTCGATAATCATCACCGCTGTGCCGCCCCGCCGGTTGCGGTAGAGCTGCATGGTGGCGATATTAATGGATTGATTATATAAAAGAGAGGTGACTTCGGCCACCAAGCCCGGCCGATCCAGATTGTGAACAATCAGGGTGGGCGCCTCGCCGGTAAAGGAGGAGCGGATGCCGTCAATCTCGATGACCTTGATCCGCCCACCGCCCAAAGAAGAGGCGGTAATCTCCAGCTGCTTGCCGTTTTCCCCGGTCAGGCGCAAAAGGGCAGTGTTGGGGTGAACATCCCGAAGCGCAACGGTGCCGAAGGAAAATTCCATTCCCTGCGCTCTAGCCAGCTCAAAGCTTTGGGGAATTCGGATATCATCGGGCTGCATACCCAGAAGCCCGGAAATCAACGCTTTATCCGTTCCGTGTCCCGTCCCTGTGGTGGCAAAGGAACCATGAAGCAGAATTTCCGCTTTTTTAGGAAACTCCCCCAGCAATTTACGGGCCACATAACCGATTCGAACTGCTCCCGCTGTGTGGGAGCTTGACGGACCCACCATCACCGGACCCAGAATGTCAAACAGGTTCACAAAGCCATCCCTCCTTTTAACACCGGATTGCCAATCAGTAAATACTATAAGACCAATAAAACCTGCCCAAAACTATAGCATTTATGCCCATTCTTGTCAACAAGCCAATTTTATTCATCTTTACAGCAAAATCCCCGGCGCCGCCGGGGATTTCAAACAATATTTCAGTTAGAACCGAAAACCTTACGGCTCACTCTTCATATCGGAAGGTAGAGAGGATACTCTCATATAATGCCTGATCCTGCGCATCATTGGGTTTCAGCGAGTAAAAGCAGATAACGAAAACGCGGTTTCCGTCGCTGAGATAATAGGTATAGGGATACCAAACCCTGATATCTCCCCCGTCGGGATAGGTCATGGTTTTTTGCAGCTTATAGCTCAGTCCGGCAATGGTTCCGGTTTCCTCGGAGAGGATTTCATCCGGTTCATAGGCATCAAAGCTTCGATCTGCGGGCAGAATCTGACCGCTGGGAAGCTCTTGCCCCTCACCGAGCTGAATCACCCCCACCATTTCAGCCTGCTTAATATCATTCGCCAAGAAAATCGAAGAGTCAAACACCCAGTCCTCAGGAACCTTTAGGGAGATCCGGGTGGTTTTGCCCTCGATGCCGTCAAAACTGAACCAATCCTGGGTGGTCATATTGGGGGCATCATAAGTAATAACTTTGCCCTCAAAATCCGCCTTTGAAGCTGAAGAAACCGGAACGGACGAAGCCGAACTTGAAGCTGTGTCCGAAACGGTGCTTTCGGTTGGGGTGGATGAAACTGCCCCCGCACAGCCGGATAACCCTATGCAAGCAAGGGCAAAAATAA
>JAKOTC010000035.1 GCA_029776465.1 Bacillota bacterium | reverse complement strand
TCAAACATATATGATGTACATAATGTTGGAGGCGGCAATATCATTGGAAGGAGTACAAGTGAAGGTAGAATAGCCATTCATCACACTGGACAATATCAAACAGCCATCTATAGACATATGAGCGGTATTACTTCATCAACACCAGCTGGTAGATCTTCAGGAGATATTATTGGGAAACAGTCGAATGTTGATTCACCTGGAGGAACTCATGTGCATTTTGAAGTATGTTGGGGACAAAACCAATACGGATATACAGCAAAAAATGAGCATAATCTGGATTCAACTTGCCCATATACATTTATCTATAATACATGCATGTAGTAACCGTATATAACCGTTGAGTTTATTTTGAATAGGCTCTTTTGCCTCCCCTTCCTTACGGAATGGGGAGGCATTGTTTTCTATAAACCCAACTGCTCATGCTTCAGGGGCGTGCCCGCCCGGGGCAGGGAAAAGACCCGATAATCTTCATACTCCCGGCTTCCCTCCGGCACCATAACCGTCCGCTCCACCACATGGCCCTTTTTCAGATTGATGATGTTAACTCCGATGGTATCCCGAGTAGATTTAATATCCAGCAGATCCGCCTCAAAGGCCAAACACCGCTGGTCAGAGGTAAATACCGCAAAGCTCTGAGGCTGGGTGCCCAGATGATAAACGCCCACCAATCGGCTTGCTCCGCTGTAAGCATTGAGCAGCTTACGGCGGTTTTGCTTGGTGGCATAAGATTCGAGCGCCACTCTTGCGGCCTTTCCGTTTTCAAAGAAGAAGAGCATTGAACCTTCATAACTACCCACGGCAGTCATATAAACAATATTCTCGCCCTCGTCAAACCCCAGCTTGGCGGGCAGATATTCGCCCATGGCCGCCACCTTGCCATCCTCAAACTCGCTGACTCGTGCCTTATAGGCCTGCTGACGGTCGGTAAACACCAACAGCTCCCAACTGTTCATGCCCTCGATGGTGCGGATGATCTCGTCGCCTTCCTTCAGCTTCTGCTCCCCTGCATTCCGCTGAGCCTGAGGAGTCAGCTTTTTAAAGTACCCCTCACGAGTGAAGAACAGCGTAACGGGATAGTCTGCCACCTGTTCCTCTTCAAACTCCGGCTCATCGGAGGGTTCCAACAGTAAGCTTCTACGGGGCTTGCCGTATTTACGGGCAATCTCCTGCAGCTCTTTGATAATAATCTTATGCTGGCGTTCTTTGGAGGAAAAATCTTTTTCCAGTTCGGCGATTTCATCCATCAATCCGCCGATCTCTCCGGTCCGCTTGAGGATGTATTCCCTGTTCAGTTGACGCAGCTTGATTTCTGCCACATATTCGGCCTGAGCCCGGTCAATGCCGAACTCAATCATCAGGTTGGGAACCACCTCTGCCTCCTCCGGCGTTTGGCGGATGGTGGCGATGGCTCGGTCGATATCCAGCAAAATGGCCTCCAGACCTCTCAGCAGGTGAAGCCGTTCTTTTTTCCTGGACAACTCGGTGTAAATCCGGCGTTTGACACATTCCACCCGGAAGGCAGTCCACTCATCAAGGATTTCACGAACCCCCATAACCATGGGAGTACTGCCAATCAGAACATTAAAGTTGGCCGAAAAAGCATCCTCCAGAGGGGTCAGCTTCATCAAACGGGCCATCAGCTTGTCGGGATCGGTTCCGCGCTTGCAGTCAATGGTCAGCTTAAGACCGCTCAGGTCCGTCTCGTCCCGCATGTCCGATATTTCCTTTACCTTACCCGCTTTCACCAGTTCGACGATTTTGTCCATAATGGCTTCCACGGTTGTGGTGGGCGGGATCTCGGTAATCTCAATGCAATTCTGGTCTTTATCATACTTCCAGCGTGCACGGACCCGGATGGAGCCCCTGCCGGTCTGATAGATTTCTTCAATGGCCTTGCGGTCATAAACAATCATGCCGCCTCCCGGAAAGTCGGGCGCTTTCAGGGTTTGAATGATATCGTGGCCGGGATTTTTAATAAGGGCAATGGTGGTCTCACAGACCTCTGCCAGATTAAACGGACAAATGGAACTGGCCATACCCACAGCGATACCCGTGTTGGCATTGACCAATATCGAGGGGAAACGCACCGGCAGCAGGGTGGGTTCTTTCATGGTGGCGTCATAATTATCCACAAAATCCACCGTGTCGCTTTCAATATCGGCAAACAGCTCTTTGCAGAGCTCATCCAGCCTGACCTCTGTATACCGGGGTGCAGCAAAAGCCATATCCCGAGAATAGGCTTTTCCGAAGTTTCCCTTGGAGTCCACATAAGGATGCAAAAGGCTTTCATTGCCCTTGGACATGCGGACCAGGGTTTCATAGATGGCCATATCCCCATGGGGGTTCAGTTTCATTGTCTGACCCACCACATTGGCCGATTTGGTGCGGGGCCCGCTCAGCAGGCCCATCTTATACATGGTATATAAAAGCTTGCGATGAGAGGGTTTAAACCCATCAATCTCCGGAATGGCTCGGGAGATAATCACGCTCATCGCATAAGGCATAAAGTTTCCTTCAAGGGTGGAAGTAATCGGCTCTTCCCGCACTCCGCTTCCCATCACCACCGCGCCATAAGAGGGCCTTTTCTTGGGCCGGGGCTGATCGTTTTTCTTCGCCATAGTCTTCTCCTTACGGTTGGTTTACGAGATATCCGCCATATCCACATAGCGGCGGCCGTTTTCGGCAATAAAATCCTTGCGGCCGGACAGATTGTCACCCAGCAGCAGGTCCAACATCTGAATCGTTTTCTCCACGTCTTCAGGCATCACCCGGATCAAACGGCGTGTTTCAGGATTCATGGTGGTTTCCCACATCATCTCGGGATCATTTTCACCCAGACCTTTGGAACGCTGGAGGGTGTATTTGCTGTTCCCCAGCATACGCAATATCTCTGCCTTTTCCCTTTCATCATAGGCAAAATAGGTTTTGTCCTTGGTGGTGATTTCATACAGAGGGGACTCGGCAATATAGACATAGCCCTTCTCTATTAATGTAGGCACCAGTTGAAACAGCATGGTAAGAATCAGGGTTCGGATATGGAATCCGTCCTCATCGGCATCGGTGCAGATGATGACCTTGTTCCAGCGCAGCCGGCTCAAGTCGAAGGTCTCCAAATCCCTGGCCGCCTTATTTTTGATTTCCACTCCGCATCCCAGCACCTTAATGATATCGGTGATAATCTCGCTTTTAAAAATTTTATTATAATCCGCCTTTAAACAGTTTAAGATTTTACCGCGAACAGGAATGATGGCCTGAAACTCGGCATCCCGCCCCAATTTACAGGAGCCCAAAGCGGAATCACCCTCTACAATATACAGCTCCCGCACAGACAAATCCTTAGAGCGGCAGTCCACAAACTTCTGCACCCGGTTGGCAAGGTCCACGGTGCCGGCCAATTTCTTTTTTAAGTTCAACCGGGTCTTTTCGGCATTTTCCCGGCTGCGTTTGTTCACCAGAATCTGTTCCGCTATTTTGTCGGCTTCGGCGGGATTTTCAATGAACCAAACCTCCAGCTGGTGCTTGAGGAAATCCGTCATGGCCTCCTGTATGAATTTATTGGTAATCGCTTTCTTGGTCTGGTTTTCATAGCTGGTCACGGTGGAGAAAGAACTGGTGACGATGGCCAAACATTCCTCCACATCTGCAAACGTCAGCTTTTCCTCCCCCTTGGTATACTTGCCCCGCTGTTTGAAAAAAGCATCAAACTGGGAGACAAAAGCCGAACGGACCGCCTTTTCCGGAGCGCCGCCGTGCTCAAGGGGACTGGAGTTGTGATAATACTCAATCATTCGGCGGGTGTTGGAAAAGGTCACCGCCACATTGATTTTTACCTTATATTCGGGCTTGTCCGCTCGGTCACGACCTGTCCGCTCGGTCTGCCAGAAATGAATGGGACAGAGGGTTTCACCCGACGTCCGCTCTTCCAGATAATCCACAATCCCGTTGGGATAGCAAAATTCCTGCTCCTCTTTTCCGTTTTCATCCTGCCAGATCAGCTTAAGCGTCAGCCCGCCGTTGACCACGGCCTGTTTTTTCAAAAGATCCTCTAAAAACTCTTTTGAGATGGCAATGTCGGTGAAAACCTGGTCATCGGGCAACCATCGGATGCGGGAGCCGGTGCTTTCATAGTCCTTCTTTTTCTTTTTTAATCCGCCTATGTTCTCACCCCGCTCAAAATGCAGGGTATACTCATAGCCGTCCCGGTGAATGGTGACATCCATCCAGCGGGAAGCATATTGGGTGGCACATAGGCCCAGGCCGTTTAAGCCCAGGGAGTATCCATACTGGCCGCCCTCGGCGTTGTTATATTTGCCGCCTGCATACAGTTCGCAAAAGAGGAGCTCCCAGTTATAGCGTCCCTCTTTCTGGTTGTATTCCACAGGGATGCCGCCTGCAAAATCCTCCACCTCTATGGAGCCATCCGGATAGCGGGACACTATAATCAGTGATCCCCTGCCCTCTCTGGCTTCATCAATGGAGTTGGAAACGATCTCAAAAACCGAGTGTTGACAACCCTCTATTCCATCCGAGCCAAAAATGACGCCGGGACGTTTTCTCACTCGGTCGGCGCCTTTCAATGAGGATATAATCTCTTGGGGCGTTTGTTTAGCCACGCTTTTCCCTCCGCTTAAACATCTTTTCTTTGTATTCAAAAATGACCCGTTTACTCAATTCACAAAGCCGCCAAGGGTATCTTCAATCCCTTGGCCGGAATGTGTTGATATTATAGTCTTTTACCTGTTTTAAGGTAATGCACAGAAGTCAATTTATACTCTGATTATTATAGCATGTCCTGTAAATATTGACAAGAAGCGTAAACCCGTCGAATTCTTCTCCCGTAAAATATCCGCAGAGCTGTTTTTAACTTGCAATTTACCCTCATTGTTGATAAAATAAAAGAGGATCAGGGTATGATAATACCTGATTTTGTTTTGCAAAATTTTAATGCTGTAAAGGGGATATAAATATGCCGTTAGTCACAACGACCGAGATGTTCAAAAAGGCTTACGAAGGCGGATATGCCATCGGCGCTTTTAACATCAATAACATGGAAACCATTCAGGCTATCACCGAAGCTGCAAAAGCCGAAAACTCTCCCGTTATTCTTCAGGTCTCTGCCGGCGCCCGCAAATACGCCAACCAGGCCTACCTGTTGAAGATGGTGGAGGCTGCTGTGGAAGTCACCGGTCTTCCCATTGCTCTTCACCTCGATCACGGCGGAGCCGGGCTCTCTCCCGAGGATGCCTTTCTCCAGGTGAAATCCTGTGTGGACAGCGGCTTTACTTCCGTCATGATCGACGGTTCTCATTATCCTTTTGAGGAGAATATCGCTCTCACCAAGCGGGTGACAGATTATGCCCACTCCAAAGGCGTAGTGGTTGAAGCCGAACTGGGTAAACTGGCCGGCATCGAAGATGCAGTACATGTTAAAGATGATGATGCCATGTTTACCGACCCGGCGGAGGTTCAGGAATTCGTCTCCAGAACCGGCGTTGATTCCCTGGCTATCGCCATCGGAACCAGCCACGGCGCATATAAATTCAAGCCCGGCACCAAACCCCAGCTGAGATTTGATATCCTGGAGAAAATCGGAAAACTGCTGCCCGGATTCCCCATTGTCCTCCACGGTGCTTCCAGCGTTGATCAGACCTATGTCCAGATGATCAATGAAAACGGCGGCAAGATGCCCGATGCCATCGGCATCCCCGAATCCATGCTTCGTCAGGCCGCATCCATGGCTGTCTGCAAGATCAACATTGACTCGGATATCCGTTTGGCCCTCACCGGCGCCGTCCGTAAATACTTGAATGAACATCCCGATCACTTCGATCCCCGGCAGTATCTCTCTCCCGCCCGCGAAGCAGTCAAGCAAATGGTCATCCACAAAATCAGAGATGTGTTGGGCAGCTCTGGCAAAGCCTAAAATTCACTTCCCTTAAAAGAAAAACCCGGCCTTGTGAACCGCCCCAAGATTAGTGGACATTAACAAAAAGCTCCCCTAATGTAGGGTGGAAGAGTCAAGCAATAAACTGGCATCGCAATTCCAGCGGTGTCAGTTTGGTTTTAGTCTGAATGCGCTGGTGGTTATAGAAATAGATATAATCGTCAATAAGTGATTTAGCTTCTTCATAAGACTGAATTTTTACTCTGTTG
>JAKOTC010000006.1 GCA_029776465.1 Bacillota bacterium | reverse complement strand
CGAGCTTTTACTTCAGTATGTGGGGCGCAGGTGTCTGATCTCCACCGGTTCATTTGGAACCGCTGTGGACGGCCGGATCGTTCGGATTGACGGAAATTGGATTGAGGTGGAGACCAAAAAAGGAAACGAGTTGTTAAATGCGGATTTTGTTCAGCATATCAAGCCGGTTCTGGAGAAAAAGTAGAGATAACCCGATGCATATCCCATGCTAAACAAAAGCGCTCCCGAATAAAAGCGTTTGGGAGCTTGCTTTGTTGTGCTTTAAACAGCCAGTCTATGGGATAAGTTTGAAAAATTAATGAGCAACAGTTTGAATAAGGAGTAATAGACGTGAAGGGCTATACAACAAAATATCCCGCCGTGAAATGGCAGGATGCGCTTCCCAGCGGCAACGGCAATATAGGAGCCCTGGTTTTCGGGATGATCCGGGACGAGCAGATTATTTTAAACCATGACCGGCTTTATCTGGACCAGGAGAAGCCGACCATCGAGCCGGTCTATCAACACCTGGCCGAGTACCGACGGCTATTAAAAGAGGGAAAATATAAAGAGGCCGAGGAATTTTATATCGATAAAATCAAACAGGCGTTTAAGGGCAACGGCCGCCCCGCCCCCTATCTGCCGGCCTTCGACATCAAGCTGCACACCGAAACCAAAGCGGCTTTTCGCCATTATTCCCGAAGCCTGAATTTTGAGACCGGGGAGGCCGGCGTGAGCTGGGAGGAGAACGGGATCCAGTTTAAACGCAGACTCTTTGTCTCCCGGGCCGATGATTTGGTGGTGATGGAGATCCGATCCTCCGAAAAAAATCAGATTTATTGCAATCTGACCCTGGATGCCCACAACAGTGAGCCCGCTTTTTCCATGGGAGCGGGCAACGAAGGGAAAAGTGTGACCATTCCCTTTGATTATGCAACCACCGGTGAAAATGATCACCTGTATTTTTCGGCCCGACAGAAAAATAACCGGGAGTTCGGCGGCGTGGCTCGTGTCGTTGTCACCGACGGTTCCTTCCGCAATACGCAGAAGGAGATAATTGTCGAGGGCGCTGACCGGGTATTGGTTCTGGTAAAGCTGTATTTCGACGAAGATGCCGCCTCCGCCCGGGCAAGGCTTCAAGCCGAGCTGGCGGCGCTGCCGGCGGAGTATGAAGCCCTCTTGGCCCCTCACGCCAAACTGCATGGAGAATTGTTCAACCGTGCAACGCTGGAGCTCAGCGATTCCGACCTTTCCAACGATGAACTGCTGATGAAGGCCTATGACGGAGAAGTGGACACAGCCTTTATCAAAAGAATGTTCGAATATGGACGCTATCTGCTTATCTCCTCCTCCCGGCCCGGCAGCATGCCGGCCAATCTGCAGGGCGTGTGGAACGGGGATTATAAACCGGCCTGGGAGTCCGACTTCCATAATGACGAAAATATCCAGATGAATTACTGGGCTGCCCTGCCCGGGAATCTGCCGGAAGCAACCTTACCCTATTTTGATTACTATGAGTCCATGATGGATCATTATCGGGAGAACGCCCAGAAGTTATACGGATGCCGCGGGATCTTTATTCCCCTTGCTCAAACCACCCACGGTCTGTTGTATGGCGCCAATGCCTGGTCGGCCTGGACAGGCGGTGCGGCATGGATCGCTCAATTGTTTTATGATTACTGGCTTTTCACCGGAGACAGGGAATTTTTACAGAACCATGCGCTGCCCTTTTTAAAGGAGACCGCTCTTTTCTACGAGGACTTTTTGGTGGAGGGTCCGG
>JAKOTC010000034.1 GCA_029776465.1 Bacillota bacterium | reverse complement strand
GTCCTGTCTCGGTGGGAACGCCGGCAAATTCTGCCACATCCGCATCGCCGGTGGTGTCAATAAAAACCTCTCCCGGCAATTGCTGACTGCCGCGTTTATTGCCGATGCACAGCGCAGCAATACGGTCGCCTGCCCTGACAACATCGTACACTTGGGTGCCGTAGAGTATCTCCACACCGCACTCAAGCAGCATGTCCTCCAGCACCAGCTTCAAGGTTTCCGGATTGACAGGGATAAAGCCATATTGATAATCAGTCGCGGCGCCGGCATCCGTCAGGCGCTGTAATATCTCTTCGGGAATTCCTTTGATGATCCGTTTCCCGACCTGCATTTCCGGTGTCAGTGGCTGCCCCGCCTCAATCCTGCCATCACGGTCCCAATCCAGGAGCCGGTCGCCATCATCAAATGGCCCCCAGACTGACAAGGCGCCGGAGGTGGCGACGCCACCCAGGCATTCTCCTCTTTCCAGCAAAAGAACCTGCGCACCATTTCGGGCGGCCGCCAATGCCGCTACCGTCCCGGCGGGACCACCACCGGCAATGACAACCTGTTTGGACATAGACAAACGCTCCTGTTTGAAAAAAGTCCAAGCTCAATAAGAAAATCCAGACACAAGGAAAAATTAACCTTAATTTGCTGTTTTGCAACTCAATCGACACGAAAAAGATTGAGGCGGAGGGACACAACCTACAGGGACAAGATACGGATATGGGTAACTTGAAAAAGTATAAAGTAAAGGCAAATGGTCAGTTTCTGGAGCACTGGTTTAAGAAGCGGCGATATGTGAGACATAGCCCCTGTCCAAAAAGGCTGCATAGTGCTGTCGGACGGGTCGGACGGGTCGGAAGACGATACCTGACTAGCCCCCCTGTGAAATCCTCCTTTTTTCTTGTTAATGTGCGAAGTTTTGTGATGGAAAGAGAGATTTGACTTAAGCCGCAAAGCGGCTAAAAGCCCCAACGGAGCGCCAGAGGCACAGTACAGAATCCTACGCACGCCACTCTGCAGGCCTATTACCGGATCGCTCGGAGCAAAAAACTAAAAAATCTCTAACCCGCTTGACTTCTAAAAAAACCGAATTACAGTTAAATGCAAATGTTTGCATTAAGAGTTTTATCGGGAGTTTTTGCCATGTTATCGATTCGTGAGATTTCCGAGCGTGCCGGGGTATCGATTTCGACGGTATCTCGTGCATTGGACCCGTGTTTGTCCTGGAAAGTACGTGCTTCGACGCGTTCCCGGATTTTGTCCATCTGTGATGAACACAATTTTCGTCCGCGTGTGACTGGTCGTTCGTTTGTTACCGGCAAGACTTTCAAGGTTGGCTTTATTTCAGGCGAGGTAGCGAAGGATTTGAGCAGTCCTCTCTGTGCGCAGCTTTTGGCCAGTCTGGCAGAGGCATTGCAGGCTCGCAACTATTCTTTGACGATTTTGCCTTATACTGGTATGCGGAACAGTGATTCGTTGCGCCAGCTGTTAATGTCGGATGTTGCCGATGGTTACATTTTAGGTGTCGCCATGTTGGATGCGCAGACGCGGGACATATTGGTGAGCAGCGGTCG
>JAKOTC010000033.1 GCA_029776465.1 Bacillota bacterium | reverse complement strand
TTTGACCAAGGCACAGAAAGCGAAGGATCTGGGGATTTTGCCCTTTGCTGCAGGAGATAGCGGAGAGATTACCGAGGAGATTAAAGTATACGACGGCACCCTTCCGCTGGGCTCTGAAGTGAAATACACACAGCAATCGGATACGCCACCCCGGCAGCCGGAAGATGTTTCGCAAGACCTTCCCCTTGAGAACCAGGTTTCTCTGGAGGAGGCTTTAACTACCCGGCCCGAGATTCCAACCCGGCAACCGGTTCATCAGCAGGCCGATCAGCATCCGCTTATGGACCAGATGGATACCCATGAGCTTTTGCGGATGGCCAGACAAGAAAAAATCAATAATTTTGTCAGTGTGCTGGAGATTCCGGATGAGATCGAAGAGGATGAAAGTCCGGTTGCTCAGCCCCAGGAAGCGAAGCAGGAAGAGGACATTTTTGAGTATATGCCTGATTCCGATGCCGATGAAATCGAAGGCATTCTCGTCAAGAGCCGTTCTCGCCGGCTTATTCAGATTATTGTTACAGCGGGGCTGGCGCTGCTGTCTCTGGGGGTATTGTTTGCCGACAAGCTGCCGATTTCTCTGTTTGCATTAACCGGCGATGCCTCTGCGGACAGTCTTCAGATTATGCTTCAAACCGGCGTGCTGCTGTTTATGGCGCTGGTTGCTTTCCTGGTGAATGTGGATGCGATGGGGGATGGAGCGAGAAACTTTATCCACCTGAACGCCTCTCAGGAGAGCGCCGCCTTGATTGTCTGGATTGCCTGCGTGATTCAGGGTGTTTTGGTTGCCACCGATACCGATTCCCTCAAAGGTCTGAATGCAGCCGCCGAGGGTTATACAGGCGCTATTTACGGGCTGTATCTGCCCATGGCAATCATTGCGATAATGCTTTCCCAGATTGGCGCATATTTCCGCCAGACCAGGGAGTTGTATGGTTTTAAAACGCTTCGATCCAACAGCCAGATGCAGCATCTCCGTCTGCAGAATATCGGCGATTCCACATTGATGGAGCGTCCCAAGGGAGAAGCCGACTGTGCCGTTGCGGTTTATGTGCCGGCCGATTTCTCCTCCGGCTTTTTCGCCATGTCTGACACCGAGGATATGTCCGACCGCACCAATCGCCCGGCCGTGCCTTTGGTGATGGCGCTTTCCTTCCTGATAGGTCTGTTTGCCTGGCTGACCGATTCTGAACGGCGCCCGATTGTCTTTGTAACGGCCTTTGCCGCCATCAATACTGCGGTGATGCCCATTGCGTCGGCGATTCTGGCCTGCCTGCCCCAAAGCCGTGCCGCCAAAGCCAACGCCAAAAAGGGTATTGTTATCACCAATCAGTGCGCATATGATGACGCGGTTGCCGCCACCTCTCTGGTGGTAAGCGATGAGGAGCTTTTCCCGGTCGGCTCTGTTCTTCTCCATGGCATTAAAACCTTTAACGGCAAACGGATGGATGAAGCCATTGTGATTGCCGCCTCGGCTGTGGATAAGCACGGCGGCCCGCTGAAGCATATGTTTGCCGGCATTCTCTCTGAAAATGAGGACAACTGCCTGCTGGAGGTGGATTCCGAAGCTGTTTTTGAACCCGAGCGGGGATTGATCTCCTGGATCATGGGTAAACGGGTTTTGATAGGAAACAGAGAGTTTTTGCTTGAATATGATATTGAGCTGCCCGATAAAGAGTATGAAGTCAAATTCCTGAAAAAAGGGTATACCCCGGTGTATCTTGCCCTGGGGGGTGAGCTGATGGCCATGTTTGTGGTCAGTTATCACCTGCAGGATCAGACCATTGCTTCCCTTCGCTCATTGGCGAAGAAGCGGGTGAAGATTCTTGTGGATGCCAAGGACAGCAGCATCACCTCCAAGCTGATTGCCCGTCAGCTGAGAATCCCGATTTCCTGTGTGACGGTGATGAATATGGAGGGCAAGAAAACGGCGGAGCGGCTTAGCGCCCGGGCTTCCTCCCTGAAAACCGGAGTGGCCTGCAGCGGTGGAGCGGCTGAGAAGGCAGACGCCCTGTCCTCCTGCTTCAAAATTCGCAGGATGACCACCATGGGATTTGTGCTGGAAGCGGGTTTCCTGATTGTGGCGCTGATCATTGCGGTTTTGTTTATCTTCTTCCGTACATACGAGAAAATCAATCTGCCCTTTATTTTGATGTATCAACTGATATGGCTGACCGCTTCGATCCTCATTCAGATGTTGGGCCGATATAAAAACCCTTAAGCCTAATATCCTTTGCGTAATCAGCCGGTCAACAAATAACGAAATCAGGAGTGATGGCAATGGTAAAACTGGACCACGTATCCAAGAGCTACAACGGCAAGGAGCTTGCCGTTGACAACCTGACCCTGGAACTGAGGGATGGGGAGATTTTCGGCCTGATTGGTCATAACGGCGCCGGAAAGACCACCACTTTAAAGATGCTGACCGGCATTTTGCTGCCCGATAGCGGCAGCATTGAGATTTGCGGCATTGATCTGCAAAAAGATCCCATGCGGGCCAAATCCATGTTCGGTTATGTGCCGGATACTCCGGATATCTTTTTGAAGCTAAAGG
>JAKOTC010000032.1 GCA_029776465.1 Bacillota bacterium | reverse complement strand
TTTTCCAGCAGATAATCGAAATACTCCCAAGAAGTCATGCCCGCGGGGACCTGATGCCAGATATAGGGGGAGTTGATGCCGCCTGTAAAGGCGATGCCTTTTTCCTTCATGGTTCTGGCGATAATGGCCGCATTCTCCATATAATAGGCGATGTTTTGTTTCACCTGGGTCTGGCCTTCCGGAGTGAATACTGCGGCGGCTCCCCGCTGGACAATATAGGGCACGCCGTTGAACTTGGTGGTCTGACGGCGCAGCCACATCTTATTCAGATTCAAACCCTCAAAGGACAGCGCCTTGGGTACCACGGTATAGCCGCAGCGGGTTCCGGTAAAGCCTGCGGTCTTGGAGAAGGAACAGAACTCAATTGCGCACTCTTTGGCGCCTTCGATTTCGAAAATGGATCGGGGCAGGCTTTTGTCCTGAATAAAGGATTCATAAGCCGAGTCAAACAGAATAACCGCCTGGTTCTGCTTTGCATAGCTCACCCATTGGGCCAGCTGCTCCCGGTTGTAAACCGCGCCGGTGGGATTGTTGGGGGAGCAGAGATAGATAAGATCGGCCTTCACCGAAAAATCAGGCAGGGGCAGGAAGTTGTTTTCTCCGGTAGCATCGGCATAAATGATCTTTCTGCCCAGCATCAGGTTGGAATCCACATACACCGGGTAAACCGGGTCGGGAATCAAAATGGTGTTGCCGTTGGAAAAAAGATCAGTGATATTAGCCAGATCGCTTTTGGCACCGTCGGAAATAAAAATCTCGTCAGCCTCCAGCGATACGCCGAACCCGGCATAGTAATCCTTCACTCCGTTGCGCAGGAAGTCATATCCCTGCTCGGGACCGTATCCCCGGAAGGTCTCTTTAACACCCATTTCATCGCAGGCGGTTTTCATGGCATCCACCACCGCGGGACAGAGGGGCAGGGTCACATCGCCAATCCCCATGCGGATCACTTTTTTATCCGGATTCGCTGTTGTAAAGGCGGAAACTTTTCTGGCGATATCGGAAAAAAGATAGTTTTCTTTTAACTCTTTATAATGTGTATTGACAAAGGCCATAACAAACTCCAATCCGCCGCTGCTCAGCGGCTATATGCAGATTTAAATTAAAATATCTCGATCTCACCGTCAAAGACGATCTCGGCGCCTCCGGTCATCATCACGGTTCCATCGGCACGATAGTTAATTTTCAAGGTGCCGCCCTTTAAAATGATCTCAATCTCTTCATCCTGCTTGCAGTATCCGTTTAAAACAGCCGCTACCGCCGTAGCACAGGCGCCGGTTCCGCAGGCCCAGGTCTCCCCGCTGCCCCGCTCCCAAACCCGCATTCTCAGGGTTCTGGGGCCGAGAACCTGAACAAACTCGGTATTCACCCGGTCGGGGAAAACAGGATGACGTTCAAAGTCGGGACCAATCTCCTCCAGCTTCAGATGATCCAAATCGTTCATGAAAACCACGCAATGGGGATTGCCCATGGAAACACAGGTCATCCGGTAGGTCTGGCCGGCAACCTCAATGGGCTGATTGATCACTTGCTCGGCGTCATAGATCACAGGGATCTTGGAAGCCTGAAGCTCGGCCTTGCCCATATCCACCGTCACGGATTTTACCGCGCCGCCCTCCACCTTCATGTCCAAGTGCTTGATGCCCGAGAGGGTTTCGATATCCAACCGTTCCTTTTTGACAATTCCCCGGTCATAGAGGTATTTTCCCACACAGCGGATAGCGTTTCCGCACATCTTTCCCTCCGAACCGTCGCCGTTGAACATCCGCATCTTGGCATCTGCCACCTCAGAAGGGCAGATCAGCACAATACCGTCTCCGCCGATGCCGAAATGCCGGTCGGAAAGAATCATGGATAAATCCTCAGGATGGCTAATGGTCTGATCAAAGCAGTTAAAATAGATATAGTCATTCCCGGTTCCCTGCATCTTGGTAAATTTCGCCCTCATACGCATCCTCCTACAATAGTGTTTCTAATCGATACCACTATACCATGCTTTACTAAAACTGTCAAGATCTTTTTTCTTTATGTTCCTATTTTTGACTGTCCGAAATGCCGATA
>JAKOTC010000031.1 GCA_029776465.1 Bacillota bacterium | reverse complement strand
GTTTGGGCGGTTTTGCCGAATCGCTTTTCAAAGCCCTTTTGAAAGGCTTCCTGGGCGTCGGATTTAAACTGTTTTAAATCGCTGTCTGTGATGGGAATCAGTTCTACATTCATTTTGCACCTCAATCAAGTATCCGCGGCAAGGCTCCATCTTTCCTGATATCCGTTTTCAGCAGGCCGTAGATATAATAGTCGCACCAGGTGTTCACCATTTTCCCCTGCCGAATCAGCCCCTCCCGGGTAAAACCGCATTTTTCGAGGACTTTCCAGGACGGGATGTTCCGGACATCCACATCCGTCCAGAGCCTTTGCAGCTCGGTGTGAGTAAAGCAGAAGTCAATCACGGCTTTGGCCGCTTCGGTGGCGTAACCTTTGCCCTGATAGGCGGGGGCGATCCGCAGCGCCATTTTGGCCATGCGGTTCTTTTCAATCAGATAAATCCACGCCTCGCCGATCACCTTGTCCTCTTCCTTCAGCGCGATAGCCCAGTGCAGGCTTTTGGTCCTTTTTTCGGCCTTTTCAAAGAGAAGCTGCGGGTTTTTATCCGTTTTTCCCGCCGGCTTGCCCCAGTATTGATACATCGCCTTGTCCGGCATCCATTCCTTCAGCGCCGGAAGGTCCGAGGGACGAAGCTGCCGAAGGGTCAGCCGGTCGGTGGTCAGCACCGGTTTGTGGGCCATATAATCCGCAAGCGCCATGACAATCCCCCATTATAGTGAATTTGCTTTGCCGTGTCAAATTCGGATATCTTCATTTTACAAAGTATTCGGGATACTTCAAGCCCCTTTTTTGATTTTTGAGGGGGAATCCGAGAACGGATAAAGAAAATCAGGAACGGGCGGGCCGTTCCTGACTTGGGAGGTATATGTTTATAATGGTCTATTGAGAAAATAAAAAATCAAATTTTGGCTTAACCCAATTATGGATGATTTCATCGTATGAAACATCGTCCGCGGTACATTATACGCTGTTTTTGTTAAAAATCAACCGTACACAGCCTTTGAGGCTTTCAGTGAAAAATTAGGAAGGGACGGGCGCCGTTTGGGACTTGCTTATCTTACTTGTGCTTTGATTGTTTTGCCGCGAGATATTCGTCCCGGAGCAGGCCATAGATGCAGACGTCCACAATTCCCTGATTGTTATAGTCCGCTTGGCGGAGGGTTCCCTCATATTTTAGGCCGCATTTTCTCATCACATCGCCGGAGCGGGGGTTGTTGGGGTCATGCCGGGCTTCAATCCGATTCGCGCCCACCTCCTCAAACAGGAAGGGGATTACGGCGCCCAGCGCCTCGCTGGTGATTCCCTGATGCCACCATTTGCTGCCGATGCAATAGCCGACTTGCAGAATCCCCAGCTTTTCGTTGATCTCCACCACGGCGATGGAGCCGACCGGTTCGCCAAGGCTTTTCAGGTGGATGGCCCATTGATAGAAAGCGGGGTTTTCGTAAGAGGCGATCTAGCTGTTCAGGACTCTTTCGGTGACCGAGAGGTCCCGATGGGTGGGCCAGGTGAGATATCGGGTGACGGCCTCCTCCGAGGCCCAGTTTTGATAGACAAAGCCGATATCCTCCCGGGTGAATTTCCGCAGAATCAGCCGCGTGGTTTCAATGGTTTTGGTTCCTTTGTGATTCATGGCGAGCCCTCCGGGTTTGGGGTTTTATGCCCGCGGTGATGCAAATATCACATTTCGGGCGGAAAGGGTTATTTCAGATTCCAGTTCCAATCGGCGCCTCCCCAGTAGGGAAGGGAGCCTTTTTCGTTTTCAATCAGGATGGCTTTGTCTTTTACCGAAATGTTGTATATATATTCCGAGCTGATTTCCGCCGGATCCCCCGGATAGCCCGCCACCAGTTTGACGGCGCCGTCCGCCTGATAAAACCGGATGCCGCCGGAGCTGATCAGGAAGGTATTTTTATATTTTATTCCCTTCTCGTCGGAGGCGGTGAGGACAACCGTGAACAGTCCCGAGGTGGGGCCGTAGGTGATGATGCAGTTTTCGATGGCGCCGTCCCCGTCAATGCCGAAGGAGGCGGAGTCAATCACCATGGAATGGTCGGAGTCCTCGGGGATGTCGGAAATAACCGGCTGGGGGCGCTTGGCCTTCTCCAGCTTCCAAAGCTCCTCCAGGGGTTTTCGGCTGTCGGGATACCAGAAAACTGAGGTTTTGCGGTAGGGTTCGTTTCCGCCGGACTCCTCTGCCCGGTTCCAGGCCACGATTTTATAGACAAGGGCATCATAGGCTTTGGTGCCGCCCTCGTCCTGAGTGCCTTTGGGGATGGGGAGAAATAAAACCAATACCAATATAAGGGAGAGCGCGATCCATCTTACGACTCTTTTTCTGTTCATGACGCCACCTCCGGCTAATTTATGGGGAATCTATAAGGATTGAAAATCTTTTCCGGTCCCGCCGTATAGGGGAAAGCTGAAATAAAATTAAATTTTTTCCACCGGGACGGCTGTTCGCGCTCCCGTTTCGGGCGCCGCGCCCATGCCCAGGCAGGGGCCCTTCTCGGACCTTTTCCAGCCGAACCGCTCGAAGGGATACTGCCGGATGGCCTCGTTTAAAATCCCGATGGCGACGGGGTAGTCCTCGGGGTTTTGGAAGGGCATTCCGGTAAAGTATAGATAGCTGCAGGGGGGCAATTCCGCGATTTCATATCCCGCCGGGAGGGTCCGGCAGTAATCCAGGGGCACCTCCACAAAAAAAGCCAGTCCGTGGGTATTCGGCCGAACCAAAAATGCCGGCAGCCGGCCTCCGGCGGCGGTGTCGAACTTTTCGGGGATGCTGTTGAAGCAGGCTTCCCAGTCGCATCCCACCTCCGCACACCCGGAGAAATAGTCGATGCCGTTGTGGCGCAGGAAAATCAGCTTTCTTGCCGGTCTTTCCACCGGGGTCACCGTAACGACGGGGGATACTTTTTCCCTTTCATTCGGCATGGGGATGCCTCCTTTTCGTTGATTTCATCGGCCGGCGCAGTGAGGGCGCAGTGCGCCCTCCCATATTAAATGAAGGTGATAAGGGATTCATTCATTATAACACATAATTTGGGGCGCAGTGTGCCCTTCCAAATTAAAAATAGAAGCTCCCATCCATGTTTGGCAGAACGCCTTCATCCGGTGTTAAGCCTGTGTGGATTAAGGCTGGGGATAGAACAGGAAAGGGGGGGCGGGGAAGGACTGAGGGGTTGAAACAGGAAGAGACTTGGCGGATTGGACAGGCTGGCTCTTTGGTTCAAGGTTGATGGGTGAGCCGCAGGCTTGGTTTTGCTGCAAAGCCGGGATGGATTCGGGGCCTCTTGGGTAGGCGCGGGGCGCTCTCCCATATAAAAATGGGGGAGCGGTGGGGGCGGGGCGCCCTCCCATTTTAAATGAAAAAGTGAAAGGTGAGATTCTGCTGAAGGGTCAACAAGTTGTTCTTTTGGTCCTTTTCTTTGAAAGAAAAGGACAACCAAAAGGACATTCTCAGTTGAGCTTTACCACCATTTTCTCGGCGACGCCGAGGATATAGGCGCTGCCCGACTCGAAATCCGAGACGGGAAGGATGATGGGCTCATACTTGGGATTGTCGGGCTGGAGGATGACCATATCCCCCTGCCTGCGGTAACGTTTCAGGGTAGCCGACTCGCCGTTGACCAGACAGGCCACAATCTGGCCGTTTTCCGCAAAGGGCTGGCGGCGGATCAGCACCAGGCTTCCGTCCTTGATGCCCGCGTTAATCATGCTGTCCCCATGCACCACCAGGAAAAAGTGGTCCTGGGGAGTTGTTGTTTCAATGTACTCGTAACCCACAATGCTGTCCTCCGTAAAAATCGGGCTTCCGGCTGCGATGCCGTCATATACCGGTATGGGGTGCCACTTGGAGTGGTCGATGGGGATGCCCGCATCCTCCCAGCCCATCAGCGCCTGGGGGGTGGTGTTCAAAAACTCCGCGATGGCCACCAGGGTGTCGTATTTGATATTTTTAATCTGTCCGCTTTCATACCGCTGGGCGGTCGCCTCCCGGACGCCCAGGTATTCGGCCATTTCCAGAAGCGTTTTTCCCAGCTGAGTTCGTCTTTGACGGATTCTTTCACCTACACTCATACTCTCCATACCTTTCCGCGCTCCTGCCGGGCGCATGAATTTTCTCAGGCCCGCTTCTCTTTTGAGCCTCTCTAAAACATCTTTTATTTATTATACCAAAACTTTCTTAAAATGCAAGTGTAGGATTGAAATTTATTTCAGTTTTGTAAAAATAGTGAAATTACTTTTGAAAAATGTTAAAAATTACTTGACAATTGGAGAATTATGGTTTATAATACTTGCATAAAAGGTAAGTTACACGAAAGGAGCGATTGTATGCCATCCCGTCAGAGTTCGTCTGCTCAGTACAGAACGGATTACAAGCGTCTCAGAGCCATGATCCAGCTGCGGGGATACAGCACTGCGGCTTTCGCGAAACTCATTGGGGTTTCGGATTCCGGCCTCTCCTGCGTGTTAGATGGGAGACCGCCCTCCTGCGAGATGATGAAGCGGATCGCGGAGGGGCTCCGCCTTACCCCCGCCGAGGCCACTGAAATTTTTTTTGCTCGACACTTACTTATTATGTAAGACTGATTGGGAAAGTCTTTGGAAATGGAATAAAAATCCATCTATTTAGATTAAAAGTTGGAGGCCCATTTTGCTCACCCTTTCGGAATGATTTCGGCCCGGACAAGCCGGCGCCGGCGGTTCACATATAGAATCAAAAGCAAGGAGTACATAAAATGCGGAAGGAAAATCTTTTTGCTCAGGCGGAGGAAAAAACCTCTTTGAAGGCCGACCTGGAAGCGGCGGCGGAGCTGCTGACCGCCCTCGCCCGGCGGCACGGAGTCTCCATCCTGGCCAGCGGCTCGGCGGAGGGGACTACCGTCAGCGCCCTTCATTCGGCGACAAGCCCTGCTCCCGGGGACAGGGGAAAGGGGGAATCCGCCCATGTGTAAAATCTGTAACCGGCGCCCCTGCCTGAGGGGATGCCCCGGCCGAATTGAGGAGGATCCCGGCTATTACTGCCCGGCCTGCGGGGAGGAGCTTGCCACCGGGGACCTCGTCTACTGCGATACCAGCGGGGAGATTCTGGGCTGCGAATACTGCCTCTCCCGCCGGTTTGTTCAGGATGTGGAGTTTTTCGAATGAAACAGGGATTGGATTATTTCGGGCTGGATACCCAGCCCGACACCAGGCTGGAGCTGATCGAGGCCGAGTTCGGACTGGTGGGGTTTGCGGTGGTGGTCAAGCTGCTGGCCCATATCTACGGCGGGGCGGGGTATTACTGCGAGTGGAACCGGGAGGTCTGTATGCTGCTGGCCCGGCGGCTCAATCTGGAGCGCAAAACCCTGGAGGCCATCGTGTCCGCCCTGCTGAAGCGGGGGATCTTTGATCCAGGCAAGTATGAGGAGCATCAGGTGCTCACCTCCCGGGAGATCCAGAAACGGTATTTTACCGCCGTCTCCCGCCGCAAGGAGCTGAATCTCCGCCCGGAGCTGCTTTTGGTCGACCCGCCTTCGGAGGGCAAAAATGCAGGTGCGCGCTCTGAAAATGCAGTCATTCCCGCCGAAAATGAGGACATTTCCGCCGATTCTGCGGACAGTTCGCAACAAAGTAAAGGAAAGGAAAGGAAAAGTAAAGAAAAGCAAAGCAGAGGGAAGGAGAGAAAAGAAAACAGCCCCGGCGCGGAGAGCACCCCCGACCCGCCCCGAAAAAAAACCTTTTGGGCAGTATGGGCATGTCCGCCTCTCGGAGGAGGAGTTAAAAAGCCTTTATCAGGATTATGGCCAACAGCGGGTGGAGGACTATATCCGACGGGTGGACGAGTATTCCCAGCAGCATGGGAAGGTCTATCAGGACGCCTTTTTGACCCTCCGGCTCTGGATGGAGAAGGACGGCGCCAGGCCCGGAAATCACAAGCCCCGGGATGGCCCCGAGGACGATTTTTTGCTGGAAAGCATACGCCGCACACCGAAGCTCTGATGCTTCGCACTTTTCTTTGTTTGTTTGTTGTACTTTTCTTTGAAAGAAAAGTACCAAAAGAACAACCGGCAGGGTTTTCAGCAAGGCCACCCTTTACTGTTTTTTCATGGGCTTTAATTTGGGAGGCGCCCTGCGCCCGCCCGACAAAGAAAAGTACCAAAAGAACAACCGGCAGGGTTTTCAGCAAGGCTACCCTTTGCTGCTTTTTCATGGGCTTTAATTTGGGAGGCACACTGTGCCCGCCCGCCCGCCCTGCGCTTATTTTAAAATAGCATCTGTACAAAAGAAAGGACAGTTTGTGAGAAAGGACGGTTTGTATGAACATGAAATCCGATTTGTTTTCCCTCCAGCCCGGTGTCCAGCGGAGAGCCTCCTGGCCGGAGGGCCCGGTCCATGATTTGGCGCGGCAGATCGGAATCCGCAGCCACCGCCGCCTCTCCATCCAAAACGCGCTGCGGCTGGCGGACGCGCTGGGGACCTTTTCTTACGGCAAGACCATGGCCGCCTGGGAAGCGGAAAAGGGGTCAAAAAAGGATTGAAGCTCCCGGCGGGTTGGCATGAATGCTTCTACATAACGGCGTTTCGGGGAGGGTTTTTCATAGCTGTTCGTTTTCAGCTGTTGCGTTCTCAGTTCTCATGATGAAGAGGTGGTTTTGATGAAGCAGTATCAGCCCAGAAAAAACAACCCCTATCAGCTGCCTAAGAACGCTTATATGCGGGCCTATTATCTGGTGCGGGATTATGACCGCCTGCAAAAAGAGATTGAAGAGATTCCCTATCAGACCCCCTATCACGACGGCCAGCCCACCGGCAACGAGGTCGCCCGGCCCACCGAGTCCATGGCCGTCCGGATGGCCGCCCTCAGCCGGCAGTGCAAGTCGGTGGAGCAGGCCCTCTTTACCATCCCCCAGGAGTACCGCCGGGGCGTGCTGGCCAGTATCCTGGAGCAGGCCGGATTTCCCGACGACGCCCACCCCAATACATACTCCCGCTGGCGCTGCCGCTTCCTTTGGCAGGTGGCTAAAAACGAAGGCATCATTTAGGGCGGGGCGGGGCGGGGCGTAGTACGCCCGGCCATATAAAAAATATGGGGGTGCCCTTCTGTGTTGGCAGAGAATGCCTTCATCCGGTGATAAGTATGTGTGGATCAAGGTTGGGGATAGAACAGGGAAGGGATATCGGGGAAGGAGCGTCTTCCCCGGAGGAAGGGCTGAGAAGCTGAGGCAGGAGAGGCTTGGTGGATCGGACAGGCTGACCCTTTGGTTCAAGGCTGATGGGTGAGCCGCAG
>JAKOTC010000030.1 GCA_029776465.1 Bacillota bacterium | reverse complement strand
GGGATGAGCATTTCAACTTTGAACGCTGGATGGAGGCCATGGCCGAGGCCGGGCTGGATCCCGACTTTTACGCCTGCCGGACCCGGAAGCAGGATGAAATTCTGCCCTGGGATCACCTGGATGTGGGGGTCAGCAAGAAATATCTCTGGCGGGAATATCAAAAAGCCCTGCAGGGCGTGACTACTCAGGATTGCCGAAGGGGCTGCACAGGCTGCGGAGCTCAGTGCTATGAATTATGCGGCAGTCAAAATACAGATGGGGAGGGAAATGTATGATGATGCGGGTCTGGTTTGAAAAAACCGGGAAGCTGAAGTTTATCTCCCATCTCGACCTGAACCGGACGATGCTTCGGGCGGTTTCACGCTCCCGTCTTCCCCTTTGGTATACGCAGGGATTTAACAAGCATCCCTTCATCACCTTTGCCCTGCCCCTCTCTCTGGGAGTGGAAAGCCGCTGTGAGATCATGGACATCCGGTTGGAGGATGGCGCGGTGGTCACTCCCGAAGAAGTGAAGGAAAAACTTAATCAGGTTTTGCCGCCCGAATTAAAGGTATTCCGGGTGGCAGAGGTTGCGGGCAAGGTCAGCCAGATTGCCTTTGCTGCTTATGACCTGGATTTTCCGGGGGACGCCCAAAAGATCCGTCACCGGTTTGATGAGTTTTGGGCAAGGCCGCAGATTATGGTTTTCAAAAAGACCAAGTCGGGTGGCAAAGAGGTGGATCTGAAAGAACTGGTGGAGCTGAAGGATATCCAGGTGCTGCCGGACCGGCTTCGTCTGAAGGTGGTTTTGCCCGCGGGCAATGAGGAGAGCCTGAACCCTTCCGTTCTGACTTCCGCCTTTATCGAATACGCCAACGATGACCAAATCGGGGTATTGATTACACGAACCGCCATACTGAATCAAAACCGACAGGATTTTTTCTGATGGATTAAAACCTTGACTTTCGCTATGAAAGGATGAGCTCTGTGTGCACCTCGATTTTCTATTCCTCCTCCGACGGGGACTTATATTTGGGCCGGACGATGGACCTGGCAAGGGTATTGAATTGTCATGTCTGCACGGTTCCGAAGGGAACAATCTGGCAGGACTGCCTGAACCGTCCCGTTATCAATAAATACTCCTTTATTGGAGCGGGGGATATCACCGATAAATTATACTTTATTGACGGAGTCAATGAGGAAGGGCTGGGCGGCGCGGCCTTATACTTTCACCATCCCGAATGGTATCAAGCGCCTGAAAACAATGGTAAATTTCAGATTTCCACTTTAGAGTTTATTACCTATGTTTTGGGTAATTATAATAGCATCGCCGCGCTGAAAGAGGGATTGGATCAGCTGGATTTAGTGGGGGTTATCGAGCCGCTGACCCAGCAGGTGACTCCGCTGCATTATATTTTTGCGGATAAAGCGGGGGATTGCGCCGTGGTGGAATACGCCGCAGAGGGGCTAAAGCTTTATAACAATCCCGTGGGCGTGCTGACCAATCCTCCCGAATTCCCCTGGCATTTAACGAACCTAGAAAACTACTCGAAAATCCACATGAAGCAGATGCCTTTTCAAACCATTGACCGGGATGCAAAGGCCTCCCGGCGGGAGCGGCTCAAACCCGAGTCCCTTCCGCTGCCGGGAGACGGCAATCCTGCCTCGCGGTTTATCAAGGCGGCTGCCCTGACGGCCTTTATCCAGGGCCAGTTTCCCTCGGAGGAGGCCCTGGTGTCGGGGATGCGGGTTTTGAATTCTATGGCGGTGGTCCGTTTCGGCGCCTATCCCGATTTGCCCAATACATACACCCAATACAGTGCCGTGATGTGTTTAACCAAGCAGCAGTACACGGCGCAATCTTATTATGATTTTGATTTGGTGCGCTTGGATCTGAACCGCTATGCAGAGGCAGAGAAGCCTCAACGGCGGTGGAATCTCTACCCCGCAGTGAACATTCATTCTATAATGCCCCCACTTGTCAAGACAATTTTTTAGCTTTTCTAAGTTAGGTTCTCCTTTCT
>JAKOTC010000029.1 GCA_029776465.1 Bacillota bacterium | reverse complement strand
TTCCCTGCTCCTGGTGATGATGGCATCGGTATGCCCCGACCCGTATAAATTGATATGGTCAATCGCCTCGTCTATCCCCGCAACGACTTTTATGGATAGCTTATAGTCGAGGTATTCGGTTCCCCAATCCGCTTCCGTAGCAGATCCAACAGGGATTAACGCCTGTGTTTTGGGACAACCTACCAGTTCGACCTCTTTGTCGTCCAGCGATTTTTTTACGGCGGGTAAAAATTCCGGGGCCACCTTTTCGTGCACCAGCAAGGTTTCCGCAGCGTTGCACACCGCGACATACTGGGTCTTTGAATCTAAAACTATCTTTACGGCCATATCCAGGTCCGCGTCCTCATCCACATAGCAGTGGCATATTCCATCGGCATGACCCATCACAGGAATCTTTGAATTATCCATAATGTAGCGGATAAAATCATTGGAACCCCTGGGGATAATCAGGTCAATAAAACGGTCCATCCTGAGCATTTCATTCACATCCGCGCGCGTTTCCAGCAATGCAGCCCAATTTGAAGGGATACCCGCCTCTTCGGCAGCACGGATGATAATCTCAGCCAGAATGCGGTTGGTTTCCAGGGCCTCCGAACCGCCTTTAAGAAGAACCCCGTTTCCGCTTTTCAGGCAGAGAGTAGATATCTGCACCAGGGCATCCGGCCTGGATTCAAAGATAACACCGATAACCCCTATCGGACAGGTTACCCTGTACAATTCCAGGCTATCATCCAGCCCGGTGGAAAATACCGTCCTCCCCACAGGGTCTTCAAGCTTAATCAAGCTGTGGATACCTTCTATCGCATCAGCAATTTTTGCCTCATCAAATTTTAACCTTTTCAAAAGCGGTGCGGATAAATTTTCTTGCTCGCTCCTTCTTAGATCCTCCCGGTTAGCTTTTATAATCTCGTTTTTCCTTGCAATTAAAGACTCGGCTATATGGGCCAGGGCTTTATTTTTTGTCTCTGCCCCGACCGCTGCCAGCTTGATCGAAGACTCCTTTACGCGGCGCGCCAGTTCATCCATTAACATGCAGACCCCCCCTTAATAGATACGCATCTTTTTTATAATTAATTGAACAGGAGCTATTCACGGGTTATTCTGATATTTATACTGATAACCGAACTACCCGGCATCTTAATTATACGACATCTAAAGATAGTATTTCCAGAGTAAAATTGATGTCATTTTAATATTTCTTCCACATCACGGGACGAGGCCACTCTGAACAAAGGATACAGTGCATTACGCCGATAAATATCCAGCATTTCTTTGTGAACGCTCTCGGAATGAGCTGCGGTGCAATCCTCGAGCAGAATTACTTTAAAATCATGGGACAGGGCATCCATAACCGTAGAAAGAACGCAAAAATTTGTAGTAACGCCGGCTACCGCACAAAGGGTGATGCCTTGTTCGCGCAGCATTTTTTCGAGCCCGGTCCCGAAAAAGGCAGAAAAACGGGGTTTGGGAAGCCATGTATCCGCTTCCGGCAGGTAGTCGAGAACATCGGCAATTTCGGCCCCGCGGGTACCCGCCAGGGAATGGGGTTTCATACGGCCTTTGAAGATAAAATCCTCCTCATGAAAAGCGTCCGTAGAGAATATCACCGGCCAACCCCGTTCCCTGAAGGTGCCAATTAACTTGTTGATCGGTGGGACAATCTGCATTGCAAAGGGCGTAATGGGAAACGGATGCTCGGGATCCAAATTATCTTTTACCATGTCAATAATCAGCAGGCATGGTTTAT
>JAKOTC010000028.1 GCA_029776465.1 Bacillota bacterium | reverse complement strand
GTGATGGATATGCTGGCAGACCGATGCGGAATAGACCCCTTGGAATTTCGCAGGATCAATGCCCTCCATCCGGGAAGCCTGACGCCTTCCCAGGTGGTGTGTTCCGACAGCCTGATCGGGAATCTGCCTCAGTGCCTGAGTCAGGTGAAAATACTCTCCGGGTGGGAGGAGGGGAGGGTGGTCGCCGTAAAAGAAAATACCGTCCGCGCCAGGGGAGTATCCTGCTTTTGGAAGACAGAGAATCCGCCGACGGATGCCATCTCCGGGGCAGTTATCACCTTTAATCCGGACGGCAGCGTCAATTTAAACACCGGCGTGGTGGAGATGGGCAGCGGCGGTCAAACCCATTTGGCCCAGATTCTTGCGGAACGCCTGAAAATGGAACCCGAGCAGGTGCATGTGATTATGGGAGTGGATACCCGCATGGCGCCCGAACATTGGAAAACCGTCGCCAGCATGACTGAATATATGGCCGGTCACGCGGTGCTGCGGGCGGTGGATGACATGGTGGAGCAGTTGCGTCAAAACGGAGCTCAGGCCTTAGATTGCCTGCCGGAGGAGATAGAAATCGCAAACGGCCGGGTCTTCTCCGTTAAGAACCCCGAGCGGTTTGTCCTTTTTAAGGATATTGTTCAGGGTTATCAGTCCGCAGATGGCCGTTCGATCGGGGAACCCGTGCTGGGACGGGGCGGGTTTATGCTGAAGGGACTCAGCCTGCCCGATCCCCAAACCGGCAAGGGGAAGACGGGCCCCGCCTGGACGCTGGGGGCTCAGGTGGTGGAAGTGGAAGCAGATTTAAAGACCTGCAGCTACCGCATTTTGAACGCCTCCACCGTCATGGATGTGGGAAAGGTTTTAAACCCCGAGTTGATGCGCTCGGTGGTGGCAGGCGGGATGGCCATGGGGATCAGCATGGCAAGCTGGGAAGCCTTTGTTTATAATGAGCAGGGAATCCCCCAAGTGCCCAATCTCTGCACCTATAAGCTGATGCATATCGGGCAGGAGCCTTGTTACCGCGTGGGTTTTGTGGAAACTCCGGAGGAGGACTCGCCCTATGGGGTGCGAAGCTATTCCGAACACGGTATTATCGGAATTCCTGCGGCGCTGGCCAATGCCCTGTCCGCGGCCTTCGGCAAAGAGCTGCTCACCTTGCCGCTGACGCCGGAAATGATCTGGAAAGCGAAAGCGGGGATGAAAAATGATTCCCTTTGATTTTATCTATTGCCGCCCCTCCACTCTGAAAGAGGCCCTGGATGCTTATCGGCAGCTTCAGAGTGAAGGCAAAAATCCGGTTTATTATGCCGGAGGCAGCGAGATTATCACCCTTTGCCGGGCGGGCGAAATCCGGCCGGGCGGGGTGATAGACCTGAAGAATATCCCGGAGTGCAAAGCTTTGGCGCTGGATGAGCGGGCGCTGCATATCGGCTCCGTCTGCACGCTTAATCAGATCAAAGAGTCAAAGCTTTTTAATCTCCTCAGACTGGCCTGCGGCCGGATCGCCGACCATACCAATCAATGCAGGATTACATTGGGCGGCAATCTCTGCGGCTCGATTATCTACCGGGAAACCAGCCTGCCCCTGCTGATATCCGAGGCGGAGCTCACACTCTTTGGTCCCGAAGGGGAGCGGAGGATCGCGTTTGACAAGGTTTTTAAGGGACGGATGGAGCTTCAGCCGGGTGAACTGGTCCTGCAGATTCATATCCCCTCCTGGGCGCTGAAGGCCCGGCATTACCATGTGAAAAAGACCCAAAACGAAAAGATTGATTATCCCCTGGTTTCGCTCGCGGCCCTCTGGAAGGAGAACAGGTTGCGTATTGCCGTTTCAGGGCTATGCTCCCATCCCTTTCGAAGCGACCAGATGGAAGCGGTGCTTAACAACCGCGCCCTTTCCAGGGACGTCCGGTCAAAGGAGGCGGCAGCCATGTTGCCTCTGTCCCCCCTCAGCGACCGGGCCGGAAGCGGGGAATACTGCAGATTTGTCTTCCAAAACACCCTGCATACCTTATTGGAGGAGATGGAGAATGGTAAGATATGAGGGTAAAACGGTGGTATCTTTAAATATCAACGGAGAGGTGCGCCAAGTGATGGTGCGACCCTCCGACCTGCTGTTGGATGTTCTTCGAGAGCAGCTGGGTTTGACGGCGGCAAAACCGGGGTGCAAAAACGGGGATTGCGGAGCATGTACGATGGTGATAGACGGCTGGCCGACGAAATCCTGTTTAGTGCTGGCGGTTGAAGCGGAGAATCATGTGATTCTCACCTTGGAGGGGCTGGGGGGCAGAGCGGCGGTTCAGCAGGCCTTTGTGGACGCCAATGCCTTTCAGTGCGGTTATTGCACCTCGGGTTTTTTGATGGTCTGTCATGCCTTAAAAAAGCAGCACCCCGTCCTGCCCGAAGAGCATGTGATGGAGGAGTGGCTGCAGTCCAATATCTGTCGCTGCACCAGCTATCAGGAAATACGAAATGCGGTTAAAATCATATATGAACGGGATCAGAGTAGGATATAGAGTAATAAGCTTCGAAGCCGGCTGCATGGGAGCGATCCATGCAGCCGGCTTCATTTTATTTAACCTGTAAATCCTCAAACTTTCCTCGATATAAAACTTTGAGACAGTTTTTGGGTGGACCCTCTAAAAGGGTTCCGTCGGTGGCAAAACGTCCTCCATGGGCCGGGCAGTCCCAGGTTTTCTCGGCATCGTTAAAATTCAGTTCCGTTGTCATATGGGTGCAGGAGATATCCAGAATGGTGACCGAATCATCATAGTCGCGGAAGATGCCCGTTTTTTGTCCTTTATATTCAATCACCCGGCCTTCACCCTGTTTAAGATTTTTGATGCTTTCGGTGGTTTCGAATTTCGATTTGATCAGTTCAGCCACCGAACCGAAGACCTCGGATAAAACCGTTCCGAGGGAGCTGAACAGATCCCCTCGATCCCTGGAGTAGATTGCTTCATATTCGGTCCCGCCTTTCAGAATTAAGTCCGCAATCATCATTCCTGCCAGGGTCCCGCTGGTCAGCCCCCATTTGTTATAGCCCGTCCCCACATAGATATTGGAATGGTCGGAATTTCGTCCGATATAGGGCACCTGATCCGGGGTTTTATAATCCTGTGCCGACCATTTGGCCAGCAGGTTCTCAACTCCCGCGATGCTGCCTGCAAAGTTCATTAAATTTTCAAAGTGCTTTTCCATGCCCCCCTCACTGCGGGC
Source organism: Bacillota bacterium (assembly GCA_029776465.1). Lineage (GTDB taxonomy): Bacteria > Bacillota > Clostridia > Oscillospirales > JAKOTC01 > JAKOTC01. The sequence continues at coordinate 2,304 of JAKOTC010000028.1, read as the reverse complement.
GGTAAAGTGGCCGTCTCCCACTGCAATCAGAATTTTTTTGCCGTTTTCCAGATGGGTCCGGATGGAGCGGGCGGGATTACCCGGATTAATGAAATTGCCGTCGGGCCAGTCCCGTTTGGCTTCCACGGCGATTCCGTATTCTCTGTTGGCATAGAGGCGGGTAAAATAGAGGTTGGGGCCGTCAAAAATGGGATGCTGGGTGGCCATGACCAAGTGTTTGGCTTTAATGACAAGATCCCGCTCACAATATACTTGGATGCTCTCTCCGCTTTCTACCCGGATGGCCTTGGTGCCGCAACAGAGAGTGGCCCCCTTTTCCGCTGCTGCTTTTGCCAGCCCTTCCACATAGCGAACGGCATGAAAGGCGTGCTGGTTTTTAAAGCCCACCATCCCGCGGTTGACATTGGGAAAATGAAAATGGTCAATCCATTCAGCGTCGATGCCCAATTCCTTTGCAACCTCATATTCCTGTTGAATGGACTCCCGGTCCTCTTCGTTGGTTGCGTAGATATAGGAGGTGCAGGTTGCCAGCTGGCAGTGGATATTTTCCTTTTCCACCACCTTTCGGATGAACTCCAGTGCTCGGGTCTGCGAATCGGCATAACCCTTTGCGAAGTCTAATCCATACTTGTCTTTCAAGCGACGGTAAATAATATCATGCTGGATGGTCACTTTGCCGGTGGTATTGCCTGTTGTGCCGTCACATAATCCGCCCGCTTCAATCAGCAGGGGCTTTTTTCCTTTAAGGGCAAGGCAATAGGCGGCGGTAACTCCGGTAATTCCCCCGCCTATAATTAAGGTGTCCACCTCGATGCTTTTCTCCAGAGGCGGATAGTGTGCCTTTGAGGCGGTTTTGTTCCAAAAGGATATGGTTGAATGCATAAAATCCCCTCCATCTTTACCCTTATTATGTTCTTTGGGCAGGGAATTAATCAAACCCGGAATCACAACTTGATATTGGGGCCTATTATGTTATAATGAAATTGAAATCTGAAAGAGAGGGTGACTACGATGGAACAATACGAATATAAGACCCTGTTAACCGACGCAAAAGGATTTTTTGGCGGCAAGGTGGACCCCAACATACTCCAACTTCAATTGAATGAGCTGGGCAGGCAGGGCTGGGAATTGGTGAGCACGGTTGCCACAGTGCAAAGCTATGGCAGCACCCGGTGGCTGATCTCTATTTTCAAGCGTAAAATTCAATAAGAGTTCGGAAGATAAAAACAGCTGACGGTGTGAAGCCGTCAGCTGTTTTTATCTTATTGCTCCTCTTCCTTCTGCGGAGATTGGTGGGCTTTCATGGAGCAGCAGACTTTCAGCCCCTTGCTGGCCAGGTACGCCTCTCCCCAGGCATACATGGCTTCCAGGATGGGTTGGATGCTTCGTCCCAAATCGGTCAGAGAGTATTCCACCTTTGGAGGAACCACCGGGTAAACCTTGCGAACGACCAGATTGTTTTCTTCCAACTCGCGCAGCTGCTGGGTCAGCATTTTGGGTGTCGCCTGGGGGATTAATCTGCGAAGCTCGCCAAAGTGCAGGGTGTGATCAATCAGGTGCCATAGAATCAATGATTTGTATTTCCCGCCGATCATGTCGATGGTGGTGTCCACAGGGCAACGATACCCCTCGCATTCACGCTCCATACAGATCCTCCTTGGTTTCCAAGCTTGTCATGTAATCTTACACTTGGATGATAGCACCTGTGTCGGGCTATGTCAATACATCTGTTCTATGCATATCCCAGCGGCTTGTGATTATGCTAAGAATAGGAAGCAGCATGGTATCCTTTTGGATATTATGGCACATGAAAGTGCATACTTGCTAAATTACAATTAACTGTTAAAATATTAGTTAGGATGATAGGATTTTGGCATCCGGGAACAGTGAGGGATTGCTTATGGAAAAACAAGTGCTCAGCATAAGAGGGATGACCTGCGCGGCCTGTGCGGGGCGAATCGAAAAAGTTGTGCGAAAGCTTCCGGGTATCAGCCAGGCCAATGTCAATCTCGCCAGCGAAAAACTGTTTGTGGAATACGATCCCAACAGCCTGACACCGGACCGAATTAAGGAAGCGGTTGAAAAAATCGGATATCAGGTCGTGGAAAGAAACGAAAACAGCGTTACCATTCCCATTGGCAGGATGACCTGCGCGGCCTGTGCCCAGCGGATTGAAAAGGTCCTGGGCCGGCTGGAGGGGGTCAGCAGCGCCTCGGTGAATCTTGCCACCGAGAAAGCAACGGTGCAATATGATCCTCAAGTTATCCGGCTTTCCGCCCTTCGGGCGGCCATTGAAAAGGCGGG
>JAKOTC010000027.1 GCA_029776465.1 Bacillota bacterium | reverse complement strand
GATCTCATAGCGATGGGAATTGAAGGTTCTGGCGGTATACTCTTCCACCCCTGGATCGATGAGGACCAGTTTGCCGTCGAGGTAGACAAGAAACTGGCCCACGTCGTTGTGATTATGGCTCTCCACGTTGTGGCCGCCTTTGGCGGCAAGGTACAACCCCCGGCTCGAACCTGGCTGTTCCCGCGCCGCCATAACCTGCAAATCGGAAAGCCACACGTCGCCCAAATAGGGAGGTTCCGCTGCAGCGTCCATTTGGGAATAGGTGAAAAGATAGCGCAGATGCCGCAGCGGATAGCTGTGTGCCACAAGTCCTCCCGCGTCCAGTTTGGCCTTGCGGCTGCTTGCGGCCAGAGCTTTGAGAGATTCATCGGCGGTTTTCTCGCCGTACGCCCAAACCAGGGAGCTATCGATGGCGATTTCCGGATTTGCGTCGGCAAAATTGACAAAGTATTTGCCCGCTATATGAACCCGGACCAGGTACCTGCCCATCTCTTTGATCAACTTGCGCCGGAAGACGTTTATTTTCCCGCTTGTCGCGGCAGCCAAAAGCTCCAGAGAATCGAAAAGGCTGCCAGCGGCCTGAAACCAATAACCAGGTCCTTCGTCGCAGCCTCCGTCGTCGCCATAAAAAGACAAAAAGCGATCCAGACTGCGGAGTATTTTGGCCACAGCCTCGATGCGCTTTTGTTGATCTTTTTCCACAAGCAGGAACGCGGCAAGACAATTGTAATTGCACCAGGGATTCCAATTGTTTACAGGCTCAGGATGATCCAAGCCCTGCCAGGGGTGGGTTTGGTCGCAGAAAGGTCTGAAGATCCTCCGTTCCGTTTCGTATTCGATCCTCCGGCAAAGGAGAGGCTCGAACCCTTCCAGAACAGGACCTAGCAAATAATAAGTCCAGGCAAGCAGGCCAGCGGTTTCCCCAGCGAAAAGGTCAATGCTGGGGGCCTGTACATCGGGCAGGGAGCTTGGGCCGTAATTGTGAGCGGGTATGCCCCAAAAGGATTCTTCGCACAGCTGCCAGATGCCGTCGGCTATGGCGTCCAAAAAGCGGCCTTTGCCTTCCACGCATTCGGCCGCCACAAGGCACCATAGGGCTTTGCGCCTGGCAAAGTGTTTTTTTTCGTAACGGGAGCGATTCCCCGTCCTGCGGAAATCCATGAACAGGGTGGCGGGAAGAGAAGGCCACTGGTACCCTAGGTAAGCCTCGCCTCTTGCGATTGTCTCTTCCCTCAGCGCAAGGGGCAGCGCCTGCCAGGCCGCTCGCTCCGTAATCCTGGGATAAGGCCGAAACTGTTCGTGGGGCAGCAAAAATTCGGACAGGGCCGGGATAAATTCGGACAGCATGTCATTTCACCCCGTTATTGCGGCTTGAGGACAGCCTTAATAATCTGACGCTTTTCCATGGCAAGGAGCGCTTCGTTGGCTGCTTCCAACGGGTATTCGGTGCCAATCCGTCTGATCGCTTCAGGATGTTTTTTCACAACCGCCACCGCGTGGGCGAGGTGTCTCGCATCGCTTGTCCAAACTCCCTGCAG
>JAKOTC010000026.1 GCA_029776465.1 Bacillota bacterium | reverse complement strand
TGCGAGGGGTTAAGCTGCCCACTGCAAGAGGAGCAGTGCTGCTGCTTTTCATCCCCTGCGCCATTGCGGCGGTGGTGGGCCACATCAGGAACAAGCTGATAGAATGGAAAATCGTTCTGCCTGCCTCTATTGCGGGCGTTGCAGGAGTTTTTGTGGGGCTATGGATCGCCGATTTGGTCAAGGAAACGGTTTTGAATTTCGTTTTGGCAGGATGGCTGGGCTGGATGGGAGTTTGCGAAATACGGAAAGCTTTATCCTCTCTAAAGCGGCAAAAAGAAAGATAAGGTATTTTCATTGGAGAAAACTTGTGCTAAAATAACCACATAGGATGGAGAACCGATCGCGGAAAGTGCGCGGTTTTTCTGTAAAATGGAATACGGATGCCGCCTGGGGCGGCGGATTGGAGTTTTTATGTCTGAACCTATGTTGCTAAGTCCCGCGTTGAAGGATATCCTGTGGGGCGGCAAAAAACTGAAAGAAAATTTTCATTTTAAAACGGACCTGGAGCGGGTGGCCGAAGCCTGGGTGCTTTCGGGCCACAAACAGGGTTGCAGCATTATAGAAAACGGTGAGTATGCCGGTCAGGAACTGTCCCGGGTTACCGTCGATCACCCCGAGCTTTTGGGGGAAAAAGGTTCTTCTTATGCCGAATTTCCCCTGTTGGTCAAATTGATTGACGCTGCCGGGGACCTGTCCATACAGGTTCACCCCGATGATGCTTATGCAATGGAGCATGAGGGCGAATACGGCAAAACCGAGATGTGGTACATTATGGACGCAGATCCCGGCGCCAACATCTATTTCGGTTTTAAACGGGACCTGACCAAAGAAGAGCTCAAGGAACATATTGCAAACGGAACCCTCTGTGATGTGCTGAACAAGGTGATGTGCAAACCGGGTGATGTGTTCTTCATCCCTGCGGGAACGGTTCACGCCATTAACAAGGGAATCCTGCTTTGTGAGATTCAGCAAAGTTCCAATACTACTTACCGGGTGTTTGACTATAATCGCCTGGGTCCTGACGGCAAGCCCCGCCAGCTTCACATTGACAAAGCGGTGGATGTGGCTGACCGCCAAAAGCTGGTTCCCACAGGAAAGCCCCAGGGTCAGCCGGTGAAAGAAGAGGGGATGGTTTCCACCCTGCTGGCTCAGTGCGAATTCTTTGCCGCTTACAGCTGGGAGCTGGACGGAACCGCGTCTAAAACGGCCCGCACCGACTGCTTCGGCAGCTTGGTGGTGCTGGACGGAGAGGTCACTCTTTCCGCCGGACAGACCGTTTTAAAGCTGGTTAAAGGCAGCACAGTCTTCCTGCCTGCCGGCATGGGTCAATATCAGCTCAGCGGAAAAGCCCATATGGTTTATTCAACCCTTTAATCAACAAATCACATAGAACCACAGTTTCATTACTATAAGACCGGACGGAGATTTACATGAAATATTATATTGGTGTGGATATCGGCGGAACCAAATGCGCGGTCAGCTTAGGGTGTGAGCAGGACGGAAAGCCTGTTGTATTGGAAAAGATCCGTTTTGCCACTCCGGCGGGCCCTGAAAAGGGCGTCACCGAGCTGGTAAAAGCGGCGGAGGAATTATCCCGAAAATCCCCTGAACCGATTACCGGAGCGGGGATTAGCTGCGGAGGCCCCCTGTCCAGCAAGAGGGGTCTGCTGCTCTCGCCGCCCAACCTGCCGGGCTGGGATGAGGTGGACATTGTCACGCCCATCCGTCAGGCAGTGGGCGGGGCCCCGACCTTCCTGCAAAATGATGCCAATGCCTGCGCTTTGGCCGAGTGGCGCTGGGGTGCAGGACGGGGAACCGAAAACATGATTTTCCTCACCTTTGGCACCGGCATGGGGGCGGGCCTGATTGTCAATGGCCGCCTTCTTTCCGGCATTACCGACAGCGCGGGCGAGGTGGGGCATATCCGCTTGGCTGAGGATGGCCCTGAGGGATTTTATAAGCATGGTTCCTTTGAGGGCTTTTGCTCAGGGGGGGGAATGGCAAAACTGGCTGTCAGCCGGTTGCCTGAATTTTTAGCTTCCGGGAAGAAAACGGTTCTATCCGAGGTAGAAAGCATCACTGCGCAAGCCATCGGGGAAGCTGCAGTGGCCGGGGATGAGTTTGCCCTGGGCATTATGCGCACCACCGGTTATTATTTGGGACAGGGGCTTTCTATATTGATTGACATCCTCAACCCGGAGGTAATCGTAATCGGAAGCATTTATCTTCGCCAACAGGCCCTGCTTGAGCCGGTGGTGAAAGAAGTGATTGAGAAAGAGGCGCTCCCTCATGCGGCGGCGGCTTGCAAAATTCTTCCCGCCGGACTGGGTGAGCAGGTGGGCGATTTTGCCGGTCTTTCGGTGGCACTGGGTTAGCAGAAATAAAACGAAGCGGGCTATTCCGCCCGCTTCGTGAATGACGAATATTATATTAATAATTGAATATGCCGGCCAAGGTCTCATCTCCGTCGATCCAGTCCCGCTGCACATCGATAATGGTGTATGTATCTTTGGTGTTTCGGATGACTACCGTGGAGATGCCGGCGTTAATAATCATCCGCTTGCACATGGTGCAGGAAGAAGTGTCCCCTACGACTTCGCCGGTCTTTGGATCTTTACAGGCCAAGTATAAAGTCGAGTTAATCATTTCGTTGCGCGAGGCGGAGATAATGGCGTTGGCTTCGGCGTGAACCGAGCGGCAGATTTCGTATTTTTCACCGCGGGGGACGTTCAGCTTGTCCCGGGTGCAATAATGAAGATCAATACAATTTGCCCGCCCTCTGGGGGCGCCGTTGTATCCGGTGGATAAAATCTCATCATTTTTAACGATTACCGCGCCGTAGGATTTACGCAGACAGGTTGCCCGCTCCAGGACGGTTTCTGCAATATCCAGATAATAATTATGCTTATCTCGCCTTTGAGCTTTCAAAGCAACCCCTCCTTCCGGCTTTTTGCGATACATATAATGCCGGATTTTTCTACTATTATAGCGGTTTTATAACTGGTTGTCAATCTGGCGCTGCCTTTATTTAGGATAATGGGAGAAATGGCGGTGCTAAAATGAAAAGAGGCAATATGAATCCTTCAGAAATAAAAACACTTTTGCAGGAAAAAGGGTTTACCTTTTCCAAAGGATTGGGACAGAACTTTTTAATCAACCCCGGCATCTGCCCCAAAATGGCATCTGCAAGCGGATGCGAGGGAATAGGGGCATTGGAGATTGGTCCGGGTGCCGGGGTTTTAACCATGGAGCTGGCAAAGCTGGCAAAGAAAGTGGTCGCTGTTGAGGTGGACCATAGACTTGAACCCATTCTAAACCAAACCCTCAATGGGTTGGATAACGTCCATGTGGTCTATGGAGACGCTTTAAAAATTGACCT
>JAKOTC010000025.1 GCA_029776465.1 Bacillota bacterium | reverse complement strand
TGTTCTCCATGCTGAGAAGATTAAAGACCGGAACCAAAAGTCTTGTCGAGCTGATGACCGTTTGCCGCCACCGAAACGAAGTGGTGGCCATGTTTATTGCTTTGCTGGAACTGGTCAAATCCGGACGGGTAGCGGTGGAGGATGACCGGGTGGAGCTTTTGAACCGTAAAAGGGCCGGATGAACGGCGGGATTTTGATACATAGACTGCATGATGCGATTAAAATCAGAAAAATTATGGTAAAATAAAGGAAAGGCATGACGGGATGGATATCGAATCCTTTCAATTTTTAGAGTCGGCAATGGAAGCCGTCCTTTTTGCCGCAGGCGAGCCGATGGAAATCGAGAAACTGGCGCAGATTCTGGAAGTGGACAACTTTACCGCCAGAGAGATCGCGGACTCACTCAAACAGCGGCTGGATACAGAGGGCGGCATCATGGTGCTGGAGCTGGAGGATAAGCTTCAGCTTGCCACCAAGCCGCGGATGGCAGAACTGGTGAAACGGGCGCTGGAAACCCGGCGGGATGCCCCCCTGTCCCAGGCGGCCATGGAGGTGCTTTCGGTGATTGCCTATCGCCAGCCGGTAACCAAGGCCTATATCGAGCAAACCCGCGGTGTGGATTGCAGCGGTCCGCTGGGAACCCTGCTCAGCAGGGGGCTGATTGAGGAAAAGGGCCGGCTTGAACTGCCCGGGCGGCCTCTGGTTTATGGCACCACGGACACCTTCCTGCGGTGTTTCGGCCTTTCCGGGTTGGAGGATCTGCCCGACCTGGAGTCCCTGGAGCAGAACGGTCTGGAGAGCGAAGACCGGATTCCCCAGATTCCTTTGGCGTAATAATGATTTCATAAACATAAACGCAGGGAGGGCGAGAGCAGATGATTGTGGTTTATATTCTGCTGGGTATCCTGGCTTTGCTCGGCCTGCTGATGCTTTGTGATGTGCGGGTTATTATCCGGTATCCGGACGAACCCCCTTTTCAAATCGGTTTTTTATTTTTACACTATCCTTTTAAAAAGAAGAAAAATCCCAAACCCGTGACAAAGGCGGAAAAAAGCAAGCCTGAATCGCCACGGGAAAAGAAAAAAGAGCCGAAATTAAAAATCGAGTACATCCTCCGGGTATTTAAAGAGTTTATTGCGCTGCTGGGCCGGCTCAGCGAGCACACCCGCATCAAGCCCTGCAGGCTGAAAATTGTGGTGGCTGAGGAGGACGCCGCCGAAACCGCCCTGGCTTACGGCCGCTATTGTGCCATGCTGGGCACCCTGGACAGCTTGCTGAAGGCCAATTTTTCAAAGGTTCAAACGGACTTCGATGTGAAGTGGGATTTTGAGCCCCAATCGGCCGGAACCCAATTTGACCTGAAACTGGTCTTGAAAATCCGCCTGTTCAGGATTGTGGCCTCCCAGTTCTGGAAGCCCATGATGCTGCTGGCGGAAATGCAGGGGGAGGACAACGAAGGGGAGGGAACCGGTTCCTCCGGCGCAGCCCCGCAGAAGCAGCCGGTGAAGTCGGGAAAATGAGCCATGACCATTACCGCTGAACGCGGTTGAGATAGATGCTGTACAACGCTGTCAAGCATCCAATCCCGTAAACTTTGCAATGATAGAAAGGAAGGATATTATGGAACTGCATCCTCTATCCAGCATGATGGGTACCTCGCTGGAGAAAATCCGTGAGATGATCGATGTTAACACCATAATCGGCGATGCCATTACCACTCCCGACGGGACCGTTATTATCCCGGTTTCCAAAGTCTCTCTCGGGTTTGCGTCAGGTGGCACCGACTTTTCGGGCAAGGCTCCCGAGAAAAACTTTGGCGGGGGCAGCGGCGCAGGGATCACCATCTCCCCCATTGCCTTTATTGTGGTGGGCAACGGCGATGTAAGGCTGATTCAGGTTTCGGCGGGGGACGGCGCCGGCGACAAGCTGGCTAATATTGTGCCCGAGATGTTTGACAAAATTGTGGCGCTCTTTTCCAAGAAGGATAAGGAGAAAGAAAATAAAAATAAAGAAGATAAGGAGCCGTAACTTTCGACTTCTTTATGGCGTAAGTTTTTAGAGGGGATTTCCGAGAGTCCGTATAAACTGCCTGCTTCCTTCATAAGGATAAAATACAATCTCGAACGAAATGCGAATGGTGTATAAAACGGTCGAAGGCTGTTTACGATACACCTTCGTATTACGCTGTTGACAGGAGATTCGTATTGAAGGCAGGTGTTTTTGTGACGAATTTGAAAAAGATCCTGGTGCTGATTTCGGCCTTGCTTATGATGGTTTCCGTCATGAGTTTTTCGGCCGGCGCGGAGGTCTATTCCGGAAAAACCAGTGCGAAGGCCGCCGTGATGATGGAGGCGGACACCGGGCAGATATTATATGCGGTCAATCCCTCCCTGAAGCTTCCCATGGCCAGCACCACAAAGATCATGACGGCGCTGATTACCCTGGAGCAGCCCAATCTGGATGAAGAGTTCGTGGTGGACAAAACGGCCATCCGAGTGGAAGGTTCCTCCATGGGGCTGAAGGAAGGGGATGTGGTGACCCTTCGGGCCCTGGCCACAGGGATGCTGTTGGTGTCGGGCAATGACGCGGCCAACGCGGCGGCGGTCCGCATCGCCGGGTCACTGCCGGCCTTTGCCCAGCTGATGAACCAAAAGGCGCAGGAGCTTGGCATGACAAACACCCATTTCGTCACCCCCAGCGGGCTGGATGATAAAGACCATTACTCCACCGCCGAGGATATGGCAAAGCTTGCGGCGGCCGCCCTGCAAAACGAGGAGTTTATCTCCATCTGCTCCAGCAAAAGCATCCGGCTGACCTATGGCGGCTATACCCGCCGGCTCCACAATTCCAACAAGATGTTGAAGCTTTTCGAGGGTGCCATCGGGGTGAAAACCGGATTCACGAAAAAATCGGGCCGCTGTTTGGTCTCGGCGGCAGAGCGGGACGGGATTCGGCTGATTGTGGTCACCCTTTGCGACCCCGATGACTGGGATGACCACACCAATCTTCTGAACGCGGGTTTTGAGGCTTTGCAGCCCGTTGAATTGTGCCCCAAAGATCTTTCTTATGAGCTGGCCGTGGCCGGAACAGGGAAAACCGTTCGGGTGGTTCCGAAAGGGGATCAGGTAATCGGCCTGACCGCCGAAGATCTGGCGAGGTTGAAACGGGTCACCTGGCTGCCCAGGTTTGTATATGCCCCTGTGCAGAAAGGAGACCGGGTGGGGCAGCTCTGCTATTACCTGGACGGGAAGCTTGTGGGAACCTGCCCGCTGGTTTCCGAAGATGTTATGGAAATTCCCGAGAAAAAAAGTTTTTGGGATCGGATTCTGGCCTTCCTGGGCCTAGCCGATTAGAAATATAAAATGCCATCTGTCCGGCAACATGTGGTTAAAAAATAAAAAAGGTCGCCGGGGAAACGGATTAGAACGATGTCAAAGATTACAGAAGAACGGATTTCAAAAATATTATCTGCCCGCGGGGTTTGCTCCCGGCGGGAGG
>JAKOTC010000024.1 GCA_029776465.1 Bacillota bacterium | reverse complement strand
CTGGCGCAGCCCTCGGGGGAGATAACCGAATAAACGGAATTTTCCAGCATCCATACCTCATCCGCCACGGCCAGCGCCAGGGCTCCGCCGCTTCCTCCCTCACCCACAAAGATGGACAGAATGGGAACTTTCAAGGCGATCATTTCCATCAAATTGTTGGCGATGGCCATCCCCTGTCCTCTTTCCTCCGCCTGGATGCCGCAAAAAGCGCCGGCGGTATCCACAAAGCAGATCACGGGGCGGCCGAATTTTTCAGCCAGCTTCATTTGACGAAGCGCCTTACGGTATCCCTCGGGGTGGGCCATTCCGAAGTTGCGGGCTACTTTTTCTTTGGTGTCATGTCCTTTTTCCAGGGCGATAATTGTGACGGGGATATCCTTGATTCGGGCAATGCCCGCAATAACCGCCTTGTCGTCGGCAGAGCAGCGATCCCCATGCAATTCGAAAAAATCGGTGAAGATGTGTCGGATATAATCCAGTCCGGTGGCCCGCCCCTTGGCACGGGCCGCCATCACACGATCAAAAGCATTCATTTTGAACCTCCGGAGGAATGAAGCATTAACAGCCTGGTCAGGCAGAGGCGCAGGTTTCGCCGGTGAACCACCTCGTCCACAAAGCCTTTTTCCAGCAGGAACTCCGCTCGCTGGAATCCCTCGGGCAGTTTTTGGCGGATGGTTTGTTCGATTACCCTGGGTCCCGCAAAGCCGATCAGCGCACCCGGTTCGGCGAGGATAATATCCCCTTCCATGGCAAAACTGGCCGTTACGCCACCGGTGGTCGGATCGGTAAGAACCGTAATATACAGCAAACCCGCATCGCTGTGCAGCTTGACCGCACCGCTGGTTTTGGCCATCTGCATCAGGGAGAGGATGCCCTCCTGCATTCTTGCCCCGCCGGAAACAGTGAAACCCACTACCGGCAGCCCTTGCCGGGTGGCAGTCTCAAAGAGGCGAGTGATTTTTTCCCCAACCACCGTACCCATGCTGCCCATCATGAAAAAGGGTTCCATGGCAAAGATAGCTGTGGGGTAGCCGCCGATACGGGCCAGACCGCAGATGACGGCTTCGGCTTCCGCACTTTCCAACTGGGCGGCGTTCAGCTTTCTGAGGTAGTCGGGGAAATGGATGGGATTGCCCGAGCGCAGTCCGGCGTCTAATTCCTCAAAGCTGGACTTATCCACCACCATGGCGATTCGCTGGCGGGCCCGGATTTTAAAATGATACCCGCATTTGATGCAGACATAATCCCGATTCTGCAGCTCGGCGGAGATCAGCAATGCTTTACAGGAGGGACAGGCCACCGCGATCTCTTCTGATAAGGAAGGCGGAGAAGATTTAGAGATTTTTTCTGCGCCCTCCGGAGCATTTTTCGGTTTTTTAAATAGACTCTTTGAAAGCATGGCAGTAATCCGAATCCTTCATTGTTATGACGGATTATCCTTTCTTCAAGTGTTGTCTTAAACCAACTGAACAGGGCTTCAACAAACGGATTGCTGGCCCGTTTTTTCTCTTTTGGCCATAAAATCGGTGTGATACTGGCCGGATACAAAGGCCTCGTCGGATAGGATCTCCATGTGCAGCTCGCTGTTGGTTTCCACGCCTTCAATAATCAGCTCGCATAAAGCCGCCCGCATCTTGCGGATGGCCTCCTCCCGGGTGTTGGCGTGTACAATCAGTTTGCCGATCATGGAATCATAAAAGGGCGGAACGCTGTACCCTTGGTACAATGCGGAGTCAAACCGCACCATAGGGCCGCCGGGTACATGTAAAAGACTGATTTTCCCGCAGCCCGGGCGGAAGTTCAGCGCCGGGTTTTCGGCATTGATCCGGCATTCGATGGCTGCGCCGGTCAAGGCGATGTCTTTTTGCGTATAGGCAAGGGACTGTCCGCTGGCAATTCGAATCTGCCATTTAACCAGATCCAGCCCGGTGACCATTTCGGTGACGGGATGCTCCACCTGCAGACGGGTGTTCATCTCCATAAAATAGAAATTTCCGTTCTCGTCCAGCAGATATTCGATGGTTCCGGCGTTGACATATCCCACCGCCTTGGCTGCAAGGGTTGAAACTTCAATCATTTTGGAACGCTGCGTGGGAGTAAGGGCACAGGAGGGGCTTTCCTCAATCAGCTTCTGGTTTCGCCGCTGAATCGAGCAGTCCCGTTCCCCCAGGCAAAGCACATTGCCGCTTTGGTCGCATAAAATCTGCATCTCAATATGACGAACCGGGGAGAGATACTTTTCCAAATACACCGCGCCGTCACCAAAGGCGGCCTCGGCTTCAGCCGAAGCGGTTTGAAAAGCACTTTCAAACTCCTCCGGGGAATTGACCAGCCGAATACCCCTTCCCCCGCCGCCGGCGCGGGCCTTTATCAGCAGAGGATAGCCGATTTTTTCGGCCTCCCGTCTGCCCTCTCGGGGGTCTTCCACCAGTTCACAACCGGGGATAACCGGCACACCGGCGGCCTTCATGGTTCTGCGCGCCTCATTTTTGTCCCCCATTTGGGCAATTACTTGGGCGGGCGGGCCGATAAATACCAATCCGCACTGGGCACAGTTACGGGCAAATTCCGCGTTTTCGGACAGCAGCCCATATCCGGGGTGAATAGCCTGCGCTCCGGTCACCAGTGCCGCCGAGAGTATGGACGGAATATTTAAATAGCTGTCCCGGACAGGAGCGGGCCCGATGCAAATGCTCTCATCCGCCATGCTGACATGGAGAGCCTCCCGGTCGGCTTCGGAGAAAACCGCCACGGTGGAAATGCCCATCTCCTTGCAGGCACGGATGATTCGAACTGCGATCTCGCCGCGGTTGGCAATCAGGATTTTTTCAAACAAAGGCTATTCCTCCTTGATGAGTGCAAAGGAAAATTCGCCGCTGACCGCAAGCTTTCCCCTCACGCTTCCCTTCCCTTCGGCAAAATAAAAGGGAGGGCGGGATTTGGTGATGGTGCAGACAATTTCCAGTGTATCGCCGGGCAGCACTTTATTTTTGAATCGAACCTTGTCAAGACCGGTGAAGTAAGGCGTCGCACCTCCAACTTCCGACCCCAGCAGCACGCAGCAGGTCTGAGCCATCATCTCACAGAGGACAACACCCGGCACCACAGGGCGGTCCGGAAAATGTCCCTGCAGAAAAAATTCATCTCCCCGGACGGTATACCGGCCTATAGCGGTGTTCTCACCGGTTTTTTCAGCTTCGTCAATCAGCAGCATGGGTTCCCGGTGGGGCAGCAGCTTTTTGATTTCTTCTCTGTTCATGCTTTACACCAACCGGAAGAGGGGCTGGCCGAACTCTACCACATCTCCGTTGGAAACGCAGATTTCGGCAATTTCCCCTTCCACTTCCGCTGTCAACTCGTTCATCAGCTTCATGGCTTCTATAATACAGAGCACATCGCCCTTTTTAATTTTCGACCCAACCTGCACAAAAGGAGTCGCACCGGGAGAAGGTGCCGCATAAAAAACCCCTACCATCGGCGACTTGATTTCAATACAGGATTTTTTTGCAGGAGCAGTTTCGACATTGGAACAGGTTTCGGCAGAGACGGCCGCGGCTGTGGGAGTATAAGGCTGGACGGGGGAAGCGTAAGCGGCCGCCGGCTGCTTTTCCAGGCGGATCTTGGTCTCCCCTTCCGTGACCTCCAGAGCAGTCAGGTTTTTGCAGATTAAAATATCGGCCAGCGCTTTAATTTCTTTGATATTCATGAAACTATCACTCCTTATAGGGTACAAATGCCAGAGTGGCATTGTGACCGCCAAATCCAAAGGAATTGGAGAGGGCCAGTTCTACCCGGGCTTTTCGCGCCCGGTTGGGGATAATGTCCAGATCGCATTCCGGGTCGGGCTCTCTGTATCCGATGGTGGGGGGTAAAATTCCCTCCCGCAAAGCCATGATGCAGGCGATGGCTTCAATGGCCCCCGCGGCCCCCAGCATATGCCCGGTCATAGATTTAGTTGAGCTGACCATAACGTTTTTGCTTTTTTCTCCCAGTGCCAGCTTAATGGCGAGCGTTTCGGCCTTATCGTTGAGGGGGGTACTGGTTCCGTGAGCGTTAATATAAATCCTTTCTGCCTTCTCCATCCCGGCTTCGCGGATGGCCTCCCGGATGGCTTGTGAGGCACCGGCGGCCTCGGGGTGGGGGGCAGTAATATGATAGGCATCGCAGGTGTTGCCATATCCCACGATCTCGCCTAAAATATCAGCCCCCCGTTCTTTGGCGTGGGTATGCTCTTCCAGAACCAGAACGGCAGCGCCTTCCCCCATGACAAAGCCATCACGGCGTTTGTCAAAGGGAATCGAGCTGTGAAGGGGGTCTTCTGAGAGGGATAAAGCCATGCAGTTGGTAAATCCGGCTATGGCCAGCGGGTTGATGGTGGCTTCGGATCCGCCTGCCAGGATGGCGTCGGCATATCCGTGCTTAATGGCCCGGAAGGCCTCACCAATCGTGTTGGAGGAGGTGGCGCAGGCAGTCACCATGGGAAGACAGGGGCCTTGGGCATGATACCGAATTGCCACACTGCCTGCCGCAATATTGGAAATCATCATGGGAACGAAAAAGGGGGAAACCCGGCGGGGACCCTGTTTGAAGAGCTTTTCGCACTCTGCAGTATAGGTTTCCATCCCGCCGATACCCGACCCGATGTAAACACCCAGGCGCCGGGGATCAATATGATTTTCCAGACCGCTTTGGTTCATGGCCTGAACGGCCGCGCCCATGGCGTATTGAGTGTATAAGTCTGTTTTACGAACCTCGCTCTTTTCAAAATAAAGTAAGGGATCGAAATCCTTTACTTCGGCGGCAACCTTGGCTTTGAAGTCGGCAGTGTCAAAGCGGGTGATAAAGCCGATGCCGCATTTTCCTTCGGTCAGGTTTCGCCAAAAGCTTTCCAGATTGTTTCCCACCGGGGAGATCACGCCCATCCCGGTGACGACCACTCGTCTTGACATAGTTTTCTCCATTCTGCCGCCCGCAGCGGCACAGCGCTGTAAATAAAAAGAAAGCTCAAGTAATCAGATATATAATCCGCCGTCCACCTTAATGACCTCTCCGGTGATGTATCCGGCCTCGGCACTGGCCAGAAAAGCGGCCAATCCCGCCACATCTTCGGCAGTACCCATCCGTTTGAGAGGGATGGCAGCCACAGCCTCTTGCCTTGCCTTTTCGGGCATGGCTTCGGTCATATCGGTTTGGATAAACCCGGGGGCAATGGCGTTACAGGTCACACCCCGTCCGGCCAGCTCTTTGGCCACAGTTTTGGTCAACCCCACCATTCCGGCCTTGGCGGCAGAATAGTTGGCCTGTCCCGGGTTTCCCATCAGCCCCGACACCGAGGAGATATTGATAATTCGTCCGGCGCGCTTTTTCATGAAGATGGGATAGCAGTGCTTGATCATATAGAAGGCGCCTTTGAGATTGATATCCATGACTTTCTCGAAGTCCTCCGGGGTCATGCTTAAGACCAGCCTGTCGCGGACAATGCCCGCATTGTTGACCAGAATGTCAATTCCCCCGAAATCGGTTATGATTTGATCAATGGTTCCTTTGACGGCTTCAAAGTCCGAAACATCGCAGCGATAAAATTTGACTTTCACCCTCAGAGCGGCAAGTTCACCGGCGGTCTGACGGGCGGCCTCCTCGTTTCCGGCATAGACCAGAGCAATGTCGGCGCCGCTTTTTGCCATCCGCAGGGCGATGGCTTTGCCGATTCCCCTCGAGCCGCCGGTGATGACGGCGGTTTTACCTGTCAGCATGACGTTCCTCCCATTGAGAAATGGTTATGTTGTAACTCTCCCGATCCTGTACATTTAAGACCGTTGCACCCGGTGCAATCCGCTTAATCAAGCCCGACAATGTGGTTCCGGGACCGACCTCGATAAAGGTGTCCACACCGTCTGCCAGCATATTTTCCACCGTCCTCCGCCAGAGCACAGGACTTTTGACCTGAAGGGTCAGCAGCTCGCGGAGATTTTCTCCATAGGGTTGAGCGGTGACGTTGGCATACACGGGAATACGGGGCTGTTTCAATTCCATTTCCACGAGCGCTTTTAACAGCCCTTCCGAGGCGCTTGCCATCAGAGGGGAGTGAAAACCTCCGCTGACGGCCAGAGGAACCACCCGTCCTCCTGCTTCTCCCACCGCTTTGGTGAAAATGGTGAGTGGGCCGGTCATTCCGGAAACCACCAATTGACCGTCACAGTTATAGTTCACAGGCCAAACACCGTGTTCCCGGCATAAAGCTTCTACCCTTTCGTCCGGCAGCTTCAGCACGGCCACCATGCCCGCTTCATTTTCTTCAGCGGCTTTTTGCATCAGTTCGGCCCGCTTGCAGACCAGCAAAAACCCCTTCTCGGGCTCAAAGACCTCTGCAAAAGCCAGCGCCGCCACTTCTCCCAGGGAAAATCCGGCCAGACAGTCGGGACGGATGCCGGCCTCAGAAAGAGCGTATGCCGCGGCTAAATCCACGCTGTAAAGGCAGGGCTGGGTGTTGAGGGTCAGGGCCAGTTCCTCTTTAGAGCCCTCAAAGCACTGCATCATGGTGCCGGGGCGAAGCTGCTCGGCCCGTTCAAAAACGGCTTTGGCGGAGGGGCTTATTTCGCAAAGCTCTTTTCCCATGCCGGGGTATTGAGCCCCCTGCCCGGCAAAAACGAAGGCTATTTTACCCATTGGCAGGCTCCTTTAAAAAGTTTCTCGGCCTCTTCGAAGATCTCCCGAATAATCTCGGCGGCGGGCTGCTCCCGGGTAACCATGGCGGCGCATTGTCCCGCCATAAAGCAGCCTCGCTTTTCATCCCCTTCTTTTGCTGCAAGGCGGAGGGCGCCTATTCCCAGTTTTTCCAATTCCTCGTTGGAAATGCTGCTGTCATATTCTTTGGCGAAAAACTCCCGAGAGAAAGGATTTTTCAGGGACCTCACCGGATGGCCCAGCCGCTTGCCGGTGGTGATGGTGTCGGTGTCCTTGGCCTTGAGAATTTTATTTTTATAATTTTGGTGGATGGTGCATTCCTTAGCGACCAGAAAACGGGTGCCCAGTTGGACGCCACAGGCGCCCAGCATAAAGGCGGCAGCCACGCCTCTGCCGTCGGCAATGCCGCCGGCGGCGATGACCGGAATATCCACGGCGTCGCAAACCTGGGGAACCAGTGTTATGGTGGTCAGTTCGCCGATATGCCCCCCTGATTCGCCTCCCTCGGCAATCACCGCAGCTGCGCCGTTGCGGGCCACCAGCTTGGCAATGCCGGTGGAAGGCACCACCGGTATGACCTTAATCCCGGCTTCCAGCCAAAGGGGCATGTATTTGGAGGGATTGCCTGCTCCGGTGGTAACCACGGAGACCTTTTCCTCGGCCACGACCCGGGCAACCTCTTCCACATAAGGGCTCATCAGCATAATGTTGACGCCGAAAGGCTTCTTTGTCAGTTCCTTTGTTCTGCGGATTTCAGCCCGGACCCAGTCGGCGGGGGCGTTAGCGGCGGCGATCAGACCAAGTCCGCCCCCGTTGCTGACTGCGGAGGCCAGTGAAGCGTCAGCCACCCAGGCCATCCCACCCTGAAAAACGGGGTATTCTATCCCCAGAAGCTCACAAAT
>JAKOTC010000023.1 GCA_029776465.1 Bacillota bacterium | reverse complement strand
GAAGCATGTCAATCTCTATCAGAGATTTTCCAGAGACCAATCCCAATGGGAAAATGAGGATGCCAATTTATATGCTGATCTTTTGAGGTATTATGAGAACTTTACGATTCCTTTTTCATCAAGAGATCGCCCCATGCCGATCAGATCTGAAAGCCAAAGAAGCGTTTGGTATTGTAAAAACAGATGTCCTCCACAATCCGACCCAGCGTTTCAAAGTCTGCGGGATATTCACCCCGATCCACCCATTCACCCAGAAGATTGCAGAGAATCCGCCGGAAATATTCATGGCGGGTGTAGGATAGAAAGCTTCTGGAATCGGTCAGCATACCCAGGAACTGACCCAGCACCCCGATGTTGGCCAGAGCGGTCATCTGGGCGATCATCCCCTCCCGGGTGTCATTAAACCACCAGGCGCTGCCCTGGATTACGCGGCATCCGATACCCGGAGCGGAGAAGCACTGACAGATGCTGACGATGGCGTCGTTGTCGGCAGGGTTGGCCGAATAGAGGATAGTTTTGGGCAGGCCGAAACGGGTTTCCGCTTCGGAGAGAAAGGCTGCCAGGCTGACGGTGTCCAGCCGGTTGGAGATGGCGTCAAATCCGGTGTCCGGGCCCAGCTTTTCAAATTTCGGGGGGTTCAGATTGCGCATGACGCACTGGTGAATCTGCATCACCCAGCCCCGGCGGCTGTACTGTTCGGTCAGGAAAAGAAGCAGAGCGGTTTGATACTTTGCTGCCTCCTCCAGGGTAATCTTTTGGCCGGATAAAGCCTTGCGGAGGATGCCGTCCACCTCTTCCACGGTCGCCGGAACATACACCAAAGCGTCCACGCCGTGGTCCGAGTTGGCGCAGCCGTTGGCTTCAAAAAAGTCAAGGCGGTTGAGATAGGCAGCCTTTAAATCCTCAAAGTTTTGAATATTTATTCCGCAGCAGGCGGAGAGCTTTTCAATATACTCGGCAAAACCGGGCTTGGCAATGGAGACCCCTTTGTCGGGGCGCCAGGCGGGCAGAATCTGAAAACCCAGATCCTTTTCCGCTCTGAGCTTTTGATGCCATTCCAGGCTGTCGATGGGGTCATCGGTGGTGCAGATAACCTTCACATTGGCCTGGGTAATCATTTTCCGAACGGTAAGGGTCTTCAGCTTCTCATTGCAGAGATCGTAGACCTCATCAGCGGTTTTTTCATTCAAAATTCCGTCATAGCCGAAATAACGCTTCAACTCCAGATGGGTCCAGGCATACAGGGGATTGCCTATGGCTCTGGACAGGGCTTTTGCCCAAACCCGGAACTTTTCCCTGGGGTCGGCATCCCCGGTGACAAAGGCTTCCTCTACGCCGATGGAACGAATGATCCGCCATTTATAGTGGTCGGCGCCCAGCCAAGCCTCGGTGATGTTTTCGAATTTCCGATCCTCATAGATTTCCCGGGGATTGATATGACAGTGATAATCGATAATCGGCATCTTTTCGGCATAATCGTGATACAGCCGTTTTGCAGTGTCGCCAAAAAGCAGAAATTGTTCGTCTATAAAGGGTTTCATATTATCACGCTTTCCTTAAGAATTGAAATTATTGTACCAAACACAGCCCGAACTGTCAAACGCATGCGAAATGAAACCCCTGAAACCGGAAGGCTTCAGGGGCAGGGGCTTACTGCGAGGAAGCATAACTTTGGGTGGTGCTTGAAATGGCGGAGGCTTGGGTGACCGTGGAAGTTTGAGATTCGTCTCCGGCTCCGTAGATCTGTTTTTGAAGCTCGTTTGCGTTCATTTCCGTGTCCACCGACAGCACCTCTGCGCCGCCCACGGTGATATTCTCATAAGAGCCCTCCATGGGAACACGGCTTTGCACCACGGTATAATTGAGATAGGAGGGGGCATTCCAAAGCAGGGCTTTGATTTTGTTTTCATCCATGTTGGTGGTGATGTTAGGCAGAAGGTCCACTAAAATGGAATTCAGGGTGAAAAAGTCTTTTCCCTTCATCTTGTTGAGAACCTG